>NZ_JAOTJD010000026.1:0-65435 GCF_042714595.1 Phenylobacterium ferrooxidans
CCCCAAGACAGTGCCTGGACTTCCACACCCCAGCCGAGGCCTTCTCCAGGGTGTTGCACTTCGAACGAGAATCCACATCCCGGCCTTCGCCGGGGTGAGCGGTAGGGTAGGGGCTAGGGCCTCTCCTCCCCCGCCCCCCTCCGCCTAGTGCTTACCCCGTCCGACCTTGGCGGCGATCTCGGCCAGCATGGCGATGGCGGCGCCCACCCCAAACAGGGCGAGCGCCTCACCGAAGTTGGCGGCCGGGCGCAGCACCGCCGGAACCCAGCTTTGCAGATGGTCCGACAGGGCCAGGATCACGAGGTTCAGCGCCCCGAAGAAGGTCAGGAGCAGACTGAAGACCCGGATCGCGAAATTGACCGGCATGGCCGGTCTAGTAGCTCTTGGCGGGACGCTTGGCGGCGATCTCGGCCAGCAGATATATCATGGCGCCGAGGCCGAGCAGGCTCACCGACTGGGCGAATCCTTCCACCAGCATCAGCTGTTTCGGAATGGAAGCCAGGACCGAGGCCGGCAGGAAGCCGATGGCGACGTTGAGCAGGCCCAGCACAACCAGGATCAGGCCGAGAAGGCGAAACAGCATATTGAGCGGCATTAGGTGGTGTCCTCCCTATAGTTGAGCTGAGGTTGCCGTGTTTTTGGGCAAGTCGGAAGCCGATTCAGCCAGACGGCGAACGGTGAAGCTTGACCCCGAGGCGCGCCGTGAGGTTGATGCCGCCCTCCCTGAAGGCTTTCGCAGGAAAACTGGATTCCGGTTTGGCGCGCGAAGGCGCTTTCTGCGGACGTCTTAGAGGAGCGCCCCATGGCCGAAGATCCGAACACCTGGCAGCAAGAGACCAAGCTGGTGCGCGGCGGTATGGCCCGCTCTCCCTATGGCGAAATCTCCGAGGCCCTCTTCCTGACGCAGAGCTTCTCGTACGAGAGCGCCAGCGCGGCCGACAAGCGGTTTTCCGGCGAGGAGCCGGGCTTCATCTACCAGCGCTTCGGCAACCCCACGACCCAGATGTTCGAGGACCGGCTGGCGCTGCTGGAAGGCGCCGAGCAGTGCCGCGCCACCGCGTCGGGCATGGCCGCGGTGCATGTGGCCCTGCAGGGCCTGGTTCGGGCCGGCGACCACATCGTGGCCGGCCGGGCCCTGTTCGGATCCTGCCGCTGGATCCTGTCGGAACTGATGCCCCGCTACGGGGTGGACGTGACCTTCGTCGACGCCACCGACATTGAGGCCTGGAAGAACGCCGTGCGGCCCAACACCAAGGCCTTCCTGGTGGAGACGCCCGCCAATCCGCTGCTGGAGGTGACCGCCATCGGGGCCGTCGCCGACGTCGCCCATGCGGCCGGCGCCAAGCTGGTGGTGGACAATGTCTTCGCCACCCCGCTCTTCCAGAAGCCGCTGGCGCTGGGCGCCGACATCGTCGTCTATTCGGCTACCAAGCATATCGACGGCCAGGGCCGGGTGCTGGGGGGCGCGATCCTCGGCGGCGCGGAGCTGATGACCGAGAGCTACAAGGACCTGCTGCGCCACACCGGGCCGGCGCTGTCGCCGTTCAATTCCTGGGTGCTGGTCAAGGCCCTGGAGACCCTGGAGCTGCGGGTCACCCGCCAGACAGAGAACGCCGCCAAGGTGGCCGACGCCATTGGCGCGCACGCCAAGTGCCGGCAGGTGATCTATCCCGGCCGCCCCGACCACCCCCAGGCCGCCATCATCGCCAACCAGATGTCCGGCGGCGGCAGCGTCGTGGCCTTCGACCTGGGCAGCCGCGAGGCCGCCTGGCGCTTCCTCGATACGCTCGCCATCGTCGACATCTCCAACAACCTGGGCGACGCCAAGTCCATGGCCACCCACCCGTCCACCACCACCCACCGCTCCATGCCGGAGGCCGAGCGCCTGAGCATCGGCCTCACCGAGGGCTGGGTGCGGATGAGCGTGGGGCTGGAGGGGTCGGGGGACCTGATCCGCGACGTCGAACGGGCCCTGGACGCGGCCTGAGGCCTTAACCCTCCCCCTCGATGGGGGAGGGTTGTCAGGCCTCAGCCTTCAAATCCGCCGGGTCGACGGAAAAGGTGCTGGAGCAGTACTCGCAGGTCACCTTGATCAGGCCGTCGTCCTCCACCATCTCGGCGCGCTCCTCGGGCGAGAACGAGGTCAGCACGCTCTCGATGCGGTCCTGGGAGCAGCGGCAGAAGGCCTTCAGCGGCTTGGCCTCGAAGACCCGGACCCCGTCCTCGTGGAACAGGCGGAACAGCAGGGTTTCGGCCGAGATGGTGGGGTCGATCAGTTCGTCCTCGCCGATGGTCTCGAAGAAGGCCTGGGTGCGGACCCAGGCCTCCGCCGTCGGACCACGGTTCTCGTCCTCGGCTATGTTCTGGATCAGCATGCCGCCGGCCCGCCAGCGCAGGCCGTCGCCCAGATCGGCCTGGCCCACCGCCAGCCGCACCCGCGTGGGGGTCTGTTCCGACTGGGCGAAGTACTGCTCGGCGCACAGGGCCAGGGTCTCGCCCTCGATGGTGGTGATGCCCTGGTAGCGGTCCATGTCGGCGCCCTGGTCGACGGTCATGATGAAGACCCCCTCCCCCAATAGCGTCTTGGCCCCCGGCCGCACGAAGCCCTGGGCCGCCTTGGCCACGGCGTCGGGGTCGTAGCGGCAATAGCCGCGCAGGGCGCCGTCGGTGTCGTAGTCCACCACGACGTAGCGGACCGGGCCGTCGCCCTGGGCCTGGACGATCAGCCGCCCGTCGAACTTCAGGTTGGAGCCCACCAGGGCGGCAAGCGCGCAGGCCTCGCCCAGCAGGTTGGCGACGGATTCGGGATAGTCGTGGGCCGCCAGGATCTCGTCCACGGCGGCGCCCAGCCGGGCCAGGCGGCCGCGCACGGGCTCACCCTCGATCTGGAAGGGGGCGACGAGGTCGTCGGGGGCGGCGGTGGTGTCGATGCTCATGGGCGGGCCATATAGGGAAAGGCCCGCCGCTTTGCGAGCGTGGCAGATCAGCCGATGGCGCCGAAGCACCAGGCCAGGATCGACTTCTGGGCGTGGATGCGGTTCTCGGCCTCATCCCAGGCGAGCGAGCGGGGACCGTCCAGCACCTCGCCGGTGACCTCCTCGCCCCGGTGGGCGGGCAGGTCGTGCATGAAGACCGCGCCGGGATTGGCCTTTTCCATCAGGGCTTCGGTGACCTGATAAGGGCCCAGCGCCGCCAGCCGGTCGTCGCGATCGGTGTCGCCCATGGAGACCCAGGTGTCGGTGATCACGCAGTCGGCGCCGATGACGGCCTCGAGCGGATTGTCGCTCACCTCGATCCGGCCCTGCAAGTCGGCGGCGCGGGCGAGATCGACGCGGTCGGGATGGTACCTGGCGGGGCTGGCGATCTTCAGCTTGAACCCGAACACGGGCGCCGCGTGGATGAAGGTCGAGCAGACGTTGTTGCCGTCCCCGATCCAGGCCAGCGTTTTACCTTCAACTGACCCGCAGCGCTCCTCGAAAGCCAGCAGGTCGGCCAGGATCTGGCAGGGGTGGCTCTTGTCCGACAGGCCGTTGATCAGCGGCACCTTGGAGACCTCGGCGAAGGTCTCCAGATCGGTGTGACGGTTGGCGCGGATCATCACCGCATCGACCATCCGCGAGAGCACCATGGCGGTGTCCTCGATGGTCTCGCCGCGGCCCAGCTGCATGTCGTTGGCCGTGGAGATGATCACATTGCCGCCGAGTTGGCGCATGGCGGCGTCGAAGGAGAAGCGGGTGCGGGTGGAGTTCTTCTCGAAGATCATGGCCAGGGTCCGCTCGGCGCCGGGCGCGTCGGCGTCGATGCGGCCCTGGGTCCAGCCCTTGCGCGCGGCCTTGCGGGCCTTGGCGTCATTGAGGATCACGCGCAGGTCGGCGGGGGGTATCCGCCAGAGGTCGAGGAAGTGTCTGACTTGGGTCATTGGGGATCCCCCAAATCCCGCTCACCCCGGCGAAGGCCGGGGCCCAGGTTCATCCTGAGAGCGAGAAGTCCTAATCTGGGTCCCGGCCTTCGCCGGGATGAGCGGAGTTAAATCAGGCCGCGGCTTTCGCCGAGGTTCGCGCCGCTTCGCAGGACGCTTCCAGTTTCGAGATGGCTTCCTGGGCTTCTTCCAGGGTGAGCGTCAGCGGCGGAAGCAGGCGCACGCAGTTGTCGCCGCCGCCGGCGATCAGCATGTGCTGGTCGCGGGCATGCTGCATGAACTCGCGGTTGGGCGTCTTCAGCTTGATGCCGATCAGCAGGCCCTTGCCGCGGATATCCTCCACCACGTCGGGGAAGCGTTCCTGCAGGCCAGAGAGCTGCTGCACGAAATAGCCGGCCACTTCACGAACGTGGGCCAGGAGCTCGGGACTGTTGAGCTCCTCCATGGCCGCCAAGCCCACGGCCATGGCCAGGGGGTTGCCGCCGTAGGTGGAGCCGTGCGAGCCGACCGTCATGCCCTGGCCGGCCTCGGCCGTGGCCAGGCAGGCGCCGACCGGGAAGCCGCCGCCGAGCGCCTTGGCGATGGCCATGATGTCGGGCGCCGCGTCCTTGGCCCACTCATGGGCGAAGAGCTTGCCGGTCCGGCCCAGGCCGCACTGGATCTCGTCATAGATCAGCAGGGTCCCGGTGTCGTCGCACAGGCGGCGCAGGGCCTGGAGCTGCTGTTCGGTGAGGGAGCGCGCGCCGCCCTCCCCCTGCACCGGCTCGACGATGATCGCCGCGGTGGTGGGGCCGACCAGGGCCTTGAGAGCCTCCATGTCGCCGAACTTGGCCTGGATGAAGCCCGGCATCGGCGGGCCGAAGCCCTCCAGGTAGGCCTTGTTGCCCGAGGCGTTCACCGCCGCCAGCGTGCGGCCGTGGAAGGAGCCGTCGAAGCCGATGATGTCGATGCGCTCCGGGTGACCCTTGGCCCAGTGATACTTACGCGCGGTCTTGATGGCGCACTCGATGGCCTCGGCACCGGAGTTGGTGAAGAACACCTCGTCGGCGAAGGTCGCGTCGGTCAGCACCTTGGCGAGCTTTTCCTGGCCCGGGATCGTGAAGATGTTGGACACGTGCCAGAGCTTTTCGGCCTGGTCCTTCACCGCCTGCACCAGCTTGGGATTGGCGTGGCCGAGCGCGTTGACGGCGATGCCCGCCATGCAGTCGAGGTAGGCCTCCCCGTCGGTGGTGAAAAGTCGCGCGCCCTCGCCTCGCTCGAACGCCAGCGGGGTGCGGTTGTACACGCCCATGATGTGATCGCTGGGGACGGGCGCGGCTTGCGTCGCGGTCTTTTCAGTCACTGGGGATACCTCCCAAAAGAGAAGCGTCCCCGGCGCGTGGCGGCGGGGACAGGAAGGCTCGACGTTTTCGTCTTCGAACCCCGCTCTGTCAATATTCTTGGGCGACGACCGGTGTGTGACGCGCTCAGGTCTTGAGTTTGTAGCCGGTCTCGAACATCCACAGGCAGATGCAGCTGAAGGCGATCACCAGGCCGGCGGTCATGCCCATGCCGGCGATCAGCGAGCCCTCGGCGTGGCCGATGAAACCATAGCGGAAGCCGTCGATCAGATAGAAGAACGGGTTGTAGTGGCTGGCCGAGCGGAAGGGCTCGGGCAGGCGCTCCACCAGATAGAAGGTGCCCGACAGGAAGGTCATGGGCATGATGATGAAGTTGGTCACCGCCGACATGTGGTCGAACTTCTCCGACCAGAGGCCGGCCATGACGCCGAGCAGGCCCAGGATCATCGAGGCGCCGGCGCCGAAATAGAGGATCGCCCAGAGGTGGGTGACCGGCAGGTCGGCGAAGGGCAGGACGGCGAGCCAGGTGACCGCGCCCACCACGATGCCGCGGGTGGCGGCGCCCAGCGCGAAGCCGGCGACATGCTCCAGGGGCGTCAGAGGTGGGGTGAGGAAGTCGCCGGTCAGACCGTTCATCTTAGCCTGCAGCAGGCTCGACGACGAATTGGCGAAGGCGTTGTTGAGGATCTGCATCATGATCAGGCCGGGCGCCACGAAGGTGGCGAAGGCCACGCCATGGACCGGGACCCTCGCGCCCTGGGCGGCCACCACGAAGACCATCATGTACAGCAGTGCGGTGACCACCGGGGCCGCCAGGGTCTGCATACCCACCTTCCAGAACCGGCGGATCTCGCGGAGATAGAGGGTGCGCAAGCCGGCCCAGTTGACCCCGTGATAGTCCCGGGGCTCGGGCGGCATAACGGCTGCGGCGTCGGGCATATCCTTCATGGGCGCTCATGTGCGCCCAGGCCGCGGGAAGCGCAAGAGTGCGGCCTTCCGACGCTATATGTGGTTCCTGTGGATGAAGACAGGGGCGCCTATTGTGGGTCTTAAGGATCTGTTTACGATATCTGGTAGTTGGTGATGTCGTGAGTAGCGCGCTGCCACAACATATTGATCCTGGGTCTGCCGCGCGGGGCTGATGGAACCAGGACACGCGGAGCAAGACCATGGGTTGGACAGACGAACGCGTCGAAAATCTCAAGAAGCTCTGGCAGGACGGCCTGTCCGCCAGCCAGATCGCCAAGCAGCTTGGCGGGGTCACCCGCAACGCGGTGATCGGCAAGGTCCACCGGCTGGGACTGTCGGGCCGCGCCACCCCCTCCAAGCCCGCCCGCCCGGTCTTCAAGGCCCCGCGTCCGCAACGCGCCGTGGCGCAACCCGCCGCCCCGCGCCGCATCGCCGAGCCCCTGGTGGCCCAGGCGCCCGTGCCGGCTCCGGTCCGCTATATCGACGAGGCCCCCGGCTCGGCCACCGTGCTGACCCTCGGCGCCCACATGTGCAAGTGGCCGATCGGCGATCCCTCCACCGATGGCTTCACCTTCTGCGGCCGCCGCCAGGATGACGGCCCCTATTGCGCCGAACACGCCCGGGTCGCCTATCAGCCGGCCCAGGCCAAGAAGCGCTCGGGCCCCAACGAACTGGCCCGTTCGCTGCGCCGCTACATCTAGTTTCACGCTTGGAGAGCGGGCGAGGGTTTGGGTTTCGATCCAGCCCTCGCTAATCTCTTTGCATGACCGATCTCGCGCCAGAGTCGACCGACTCAAACGCCAAAGCCTATTCCGTCTCGGAACTCGCGTTCGCGCTCAAGCGCACGCTTGAGGACGCCTACGGCTTCGTCCGTCTGCGCGCCGAGCTGTCCAAGGTCACCCACCACGGCAACGGCCACGTCTATCTCACGCTGAAGGACGAGCGCGCCGCCATCGACGGGGTGGTGTGGAAGGGCTCGGTGAAGAACCTGTCGGTCCGGCCCGAGCAGGGGCTGGAGGTGATCGTCACCGGCAAGATCACCACCTACCCCGCCGGCTCCCGCTATCAGATCGTCATCGAGACCATGGAGGCCGCGGGCGTCGGCGCCCTGCTGGCCCAGCTGGAGCGGCTGAAGGCCAGGCTCCAGACCGAGGGGCTGTTCGAGACTTCGCGCAAACGCCCCCTGCCCGCTATGCCGATGGTGGTCGGCGTGATCACCAGCCCGACCGGGGCGGTGATCCGCGACATCCTGCACCGCATCCGCGACCGCTGGCCCTGCCGGGTGATCGTCTGGCCGTGCGTGGTCCAGGGGGACGCCGCCGCCGCCCAGGTGAGCAACGCCATCGCGCGCTTCAACGCCTTGGCCCCCGACGGACCCGTGCCCCGCCCCGACGTGCTGATCGTGGCGCGCGGCGGAGGGTCGGTGGAGGATCTCTGGGCCTTCAACGACGAGGGCCTGGCCCGGGTGGTGGCCGCCGGCACCATCCCGCTGATCTCGGCGGTGGGGCACGAGACCGACACCACCCTGATCGACTTCGTCTCCGACCGCCGCGCGCCGACGCCGACGGCGGCCGCCGAGATGGCCACGCCCGTCCTGGCCGAGCTGCGCGCCGCCACCCTCGATTTGACGTCGCGCCTGCACCGCCAGGGCGGCCGCATCGTCGAGGATCGCCGGCAGCGAGTGGCCAACGCCAAGCGGGCGTTGGACCGGGTTCGAGACCTCGTGGAAATGGCCGCCCAGCGCTTCAATCTAACGGCCAGCCGGTTGGCCGCCGCTTTGGACCGCAACTTCGCGATCCACGACACACAGCTGATCCGCGCCACCTCACGCTTGACGCCAGGGCTGCTGCAGCGGCCCCAGCAAGCCCGCGCCGAGCGGCTGGCGGGCGTGTCACCACGCCTCGCGGCGGGCCTCGAACGCAATGTCGCGGCTCACCGCGCCGAGCTGAGCCGCGCCGCCGCCCGCCTGGTCCCGACCTTGCTTCAGCGTCCGCAGGAGCAGCGGGCCCAGGCTCTGGCCCGAACCTTTATCCGCCTGCAGCCAGCCCTGGCCCGCGGCCTGGAGCGGATGACCGAGCGGCTGGCTTATCAGGCTAAGCTGCTGGCGCCCCTCGACCCCAAGGCCCCGCCTCGCCGGGGCTTCGCCAAGGTGATCCGGGCCGATGGCTCCCTGGCCCTGGACGGCGCATCCCTGCGCAGCGGCGAGGGGGTGAGCCTGGTCTTCGCCGACACGACGCGCGAGGCCACTATCGACGGCACGCCCACCGCCGCGCCTGAGCCGCCACCTGCCCCAGCGCGCGCCGTCCGCGCGCCCAAGCCGCCCGCGACACCTTCCGCGCAGGGCGACCTGTTCTGAGGCCACCCTCTCGTTTAAGATGGCGCCCATGAACGCCCATGACCTTTCCGGATCCACCGCCGACCTGGCTGTCGTCCACTATGGCGACGGCGAGTTCGTCGTCCTGAAGCCGGGCCGCTATGTGGTCTGCGCCGTCTCCGGGGTGAAGGTGCCGCTGGAGGCCCTGCGCTACTGGAGCGCGCCGCTGCAGGAAGCCTATGCCGGCCCCGCCGAGAGCCTGGCCCGCTGGCAGGCGACCAACCGCTGAACCGGCGCGGCGCCCTTCTGGGTCTCGGGGCGATCAGCCTCTGGACCCCGGCGCGCGCCGCCGGGCCCGGGCTGTTGCTGACCGGCCGCTACCAGCAGGGCGGCTTCGCCATCGGCCGCACCAGCCCCCGCGCCAGGGTCTTCGTGAACGGGGTGGATGAGGGCCTGGCTTCGGAGGCCGGCTATTTCATCGTCGGTTTCGACCGCGACGCCGAGCCCCAGGCGATCATCCGCGTGGTGAATGCCGACGGCGAGGCCAGCCACATGGCCCAGATCGCGCCCGGCGACTTCGACATCCAGCGGATCGGCGGCCTGGCCAATAACCAGGTCAACCCTACGGGCGAGGCCCTGCTGGCCCGCATCCGGGCTGAGGCGGGCCGCAAGGCCCAGGGCTTCGCCAGCCGCGCCGACCTGGACGGGTTCAAGACCGGCTTCATCGCGCCTCTGGCCAAGTACCGGATCAGCGGTCGGTTCGGCGGCCAGCGCGTGCTGAACGGCGAACCCCGCACGCCCCACTACGGGGCCGACCTGGCCGCGCCGGCCGGCGCCTCGATCCGCTCACCGGCGGCCGGCGTCGTGGCCTTCGCCGAGACCGGCATGCACTTCGAGGGCGGCCTGACCATGATCGACCATGGCCAGGGCCTGATCAGCCTCTATCTGCACCAGTCGCGGGTGGACGTCCGGCGCGGCGAGATGGTGAGCCAGGGTCAGGTGATCGGCGCCGTGGGCAAGGAGGGCCGCGCGACGGGCCCCCACCTCTGCTGGCGCATGAAGTGGCGCGGGCGGAACCTGGACCCGACCCTGATGGTCGGGGCGAGGACGCCGGCCTAGAGCCTGATCCGTTGAGGTGGAATCGCTTCGCGATTCCGCCGATGCGGTGGATCAGGCTCCAGATATAAGCGAGAGCATGATTCACGCCTGAGCCGGGACCGCTGCGCGGTTCCGTCTCAAGCGATCATGCTCTAGGGCCTGCCAACCTCGACAATCCAATCACAGACGGCCTTGATGACCGACGGGTCCAGGGTGGTCTCGATCTCCCCGTACTCCGATGGCGCGCCGGTGATCGCCGGCTGCAGGAAGTGGTTGAGGCCTGGCAGGGTCACGACGTTGGCCGATGGATTGGCGGCCATGATCTTCGCCGCGTGGGCCCTTGGCGGAGTCTGCAGGTCCATGCCGGCGAACACCACCAGGGCCGGGCAGGTCAGGCCCCGCAGGCCCGCCGTGTGGTCGTAGGTGGCCCAGTAGCGGCGCCAGGGCGAGGCGGCGATGGCGGCGCGGCTGTCCAGGCGCTCTGGCGGATAGGCTTCCGCCGCCAGGATCTCCCTGGCGAGGGTCACGGTCTCTCCGGCGGTCGGGGCCTTGGAGGCTTCGGAAAGCGCCCGGACAAAGCGCACGGTGCGATCGAAGTCGCGGGGGACGCCGCCCACAACCCGCGCGGCGTTAAACATCTCGGCCTCCAGGATGAGCTCATCGGGCACGCCGGTGGGGGTCATCATCACGCAGAAGGCGATGGTGGGGTCGGCCGCGGCGAGGTCAGCCGAGATGTGGCCGCCTTCGCTGTGGCCCAGCAGGCCCACGACGCCGATGTCGGTCCGGTTCCGCAGGACGGCGACGGCGCAGGCGAGATCCGCGGCGAAGTCCGCCGTCGTGGCGGTGTCGAAACGGCCCTCGGAGGCGCCGACACCGCGCTTGTCGTAGCGCAGGGTGATGAAGCCGCGACGGGTCAACTGGTCGGCCCACAGGGCGAAGGGCCTGTGGCCGGCCACCATCTGGTCCCGGTCAGTCTGGCCGAACCAGGAGGAGAGGACGAGGGCGGTATGCGGGCCAGGCTCCGACGGCCGGGTCAGGGTTCCCGACAGCTTGGAGCCGTCAGCGCCGGTGAAGGTGACGGTTTCGGTCTCATACGGGAATGGCCGCGCGGGCGTCTGCGGCCGGGCCGCGTGGACGGCTGGCGCCGCCAGGCCAGGCGCGAAGCTCACCGGGAAATCGACCGCGTTGTGGAAGCAGGTCCCCTCCAGCCTCTCGCCTACCCGTTGCAGGTCGAGCACGATATCGAAGGGGACGCTTCCGAAGGCGACCCTCTGGCCGTCCCGGGCCAGCGGCAGTTCCAGAACCCCGGCGGCGCGGGTGTTGAGCCACGCCGTGTCGCCGTCGAGCCGAAACCCGAGTTTCACCTTCACCGCGCCGGTGTCGAGGACACCGTGCCAGTCGCCATGGATATCTGAGGTCATGACCGGAAAATCGGCGACGTCCGGCGGCCTGGCAAAGCACAATAGCTTGGCTTGATCGGCCCCGCGCGGGCTGCCACCCTGTCACCGTCAAGCGATGCGAGCGCACCACAGATAGCGCCGCCGCCGGAGGTCCAGCCCCTCTGGTCCCGCATGTTTCGCCATCACCGCCTGCAGGGACGGCAAGGCGCTTTCCAGGGGTTGGGCGCGCAGCCCCAGGCCATGGAACTGGTTCCAGGCCAGGTAGGCGTAGAGTTGGCGTGCGTCGGTGAAATGCTCCGGCACATCGAAGCTCCAGCCCGAATGCAAGGCCAGATCCGCCTGCGCCAGCAGGCCTGAGATGTGGCCGGCGATGTCGAAGTCCCGGGCGGGCTCTGACCGCAGGTCCTCCGGCAATTCGTCGTCCCAGGCATGGCGCGGCGACGGCGCCGGATTGAGCTGGATCAGCCAGCCTCCGGGCCGCACCACGCGGGGCGCGTCGAGGATGAAGTTGGTGGGGCCGCGCCGGGACACAATCAGGTCCACGCTGGCGTCGCCCATGGGGATGCGCGGCCGGCCGCCATTGGCGCCCGCGCTGGAGTTCGAGCAGATCAGCTCGACGTCCTTCAGCCCCGCCTGGTCGGCCCGCTCGCGGGCGATGCGCACGAAGCCTTCCGAGAAATCGTAACCCACATAGCGGGCCACCTGGGGGGCGAAGCGCAGCACGTCGGGGCCGTGGCCACAGCCGGCCTCCAGCACGGTCAGGTTCGGCGACAGATGGCGTTCCACCAGCTCCGCATAGGCCTCCTCGCCGTCGCCGGCGCCAAGATTCGAGGTCCAGGGATAGAAGAAGCCGCCCTGCCCCGCCGCCAGGGCGTCCATGCGCTGGATGGCGTTCAGGGCCCCGCTCACTTGCGGCTCCGCTTGTAGACCTCGTTGGGCCAGCGCTTGTGGACCCAGAACCATTCGGTGGGCCGGTCGCGGATGCGGTCCTCGATGAAAGCGTTCACCTGGGCGACGCCGGCGGCGATGTCCTCATTGCGGTGACCGGTGTTGGCCAGGTGGATCGGGTCGTGAACCACCACCTTGAAGCGCGCCTTGTGGGTGCGTTGCACCGACATGGGCTGCAGCGGAATACCGAAGCGCAGGGCGAAGCTGGAGGGTCCTGGCGCGGTGTAGCAGGTGACGCCGAACAGCGGCGCGGCCACCCCACCGTTGAACTTCTGGTCGTTCATCAGGGCTACGCACTCGCCCCGCCCCAGGGCCCGGATCAGTTCGCGGGCGCTCTCGGTCCCTTTCGGGGCGAACAGCCGGACGCCATAGCGGAAGCGGCTGCGGCGGAAGCTCTCGTCCACATGGGGGTTGTTCATCGCCCGATAGGTGATCTGGCAGGTGATCCCGGCATGGACGATAGCGGCGGGCATCACCTCCATCGAGGAGAAGTGGCCCGAGATGAACACCACCGATTCCCCGCTGTCGGCGATCTGCCTCAGCCGCTCGGCGTTCACCACCTCGACCCGGGTCGGGTCGCCCACGATCTTGTCGAGGATGGGGAATTCCAGGGCCACCCGCCCGGCCTCGGCCCAGCTCTCACGGGTCAGGCGCGCGATCTCGGCCTCGTCGGCCTGGGGGAAGGCGATGCGCAGGTTGGTCTGCACGACCTTGTGAGTGCTGGTCAGCGGCCCCAGGCGCTGGAACAGCCAGGCCCCGAAGTCCGACACCGCATCGATGGGGAACAGCCGCGCCAGGCCGGTGACCAGGTCATAGGCCAGGGCCTCGAGCCGCCAGACGACGTGCTGGGCCAGGGAGGGTCGCGTCTCCGCCATGCCCCCTCCTAAACGCGCGCCCCGATCCGTGCAACGCGAGCCGGAGTCCCCTGGCGCGCGACTTGCCGGTTTCAGGCCAGACCGTCTCGCTTTGGGACGGGCGCCAACAGATACGAAGAAGGGGGCGGTGCATCCCATGGGTAACGACATCGACGTTCATCTCGGTAAGCGCCTTCGCCGGCGCCGCCGTCTTCTGGGTCTGACCCAGCAACAACTGGCCGGCGCCTGCGGCGTGCGGTTCCAGCAGATCCAGAAGTACGAATGCGGCGCGAACCGCATCTCGGCCGCGCGCCTCTGGCAGCTCTCCGAAGCCCTGGAAGTGCCGGTGGGCTACTTCTATGACGGCCTCTCGGAACTGGCCCAGCGCGAACCGGCCAACGAAGGCGACGGCGGGGGCGAGATGTTCGCCCGCAAGGAAACCCTCGACCTGATCCGCGCCTACTACCAGCTGGGTGAGCGTCCGCGCCGCCGGCTGCTGGACCTCGCCAAGTCGCTCAACGGCGAACACGAGGCCGTCTAAAGCCCCCGCTTCAGTATCTGGGGGGATATCGGAAGCGCGAGCGGCGGGATAAAGCGGGTGCATGCTCGCTCCCGACCGTCTCGCTGCTCTCGACAGCTTTCTGATCGACCTGAACCGCGCCTCAGCCGAGGTCATCGCCCCGCTGTTCCGGGCCGATCACGGTCTGGAGGACAAGGGCACGGCCATCTGGTTCGACCCCGTCACCGCCGCCGACAAGGGCGCGGAGGCGGCCATCCGCAAGCTGATCACCGAGCACTATCCGGACCACGGGGTAATCGGTGAGGAGTACGGCGAAGACCGCCCGGACGCCGAGTTTGTCTGGGTGCTGGATCCGGTCGATGGGACCCGCGCGTTCATCGCCGGCCTGCCGGTCTGGACCACCCTGATCGGGCTGCGGCACGAGGGCCGCCCGGTGCTCGGCTCCATCGGCCAGCCCTATATCGGCGAGCTCTACATCGGCCACGCCGGGGGCTCGCGCCTGATCGCGCGCGGGACCGAGAAGGTGCTGAAGGTGCGCGCCTGTCCGAAACTGACCGACGCCATCATCGCCACCACGGACCCCGAGGGCTGCTTCAGCGGCGCCGAGTTGGGCGCCTGGACCCAGGTCCGCGCGGCGGCGAAGCTCGCCCGGCTGGGCTGCGACGCCTATGCCTACGCCATGGTGGCGGCGGGCACGATGGACATGGTCATCGAGGCTGGCCTGAAATCCTGGGACATCGAGAGCGCCATCCCCCTGATCGAAGGGGCCGGCGGTCTGGTCACCGACTGGCGAGGAAACTCCGTCGGCCAGCAGGGCGGCCAGATCGTCATCGCCGGCGACCGGGCCTGCCTCGACGAGGCCCTGGTCGCCCTGCGGCGGTCGGCGAACTAACGAGCATTCCGCACATCCCGGCGAAGGCCGGGAACCAGGTCGTAGAGCGATGCGTCCGCCGATAGATCCCAGACCCTTCTCCAGACGCTCAGAGCCTTAGGATCTGGGCCCCGGCCTTCGCCGGGGTGAGCGGTAAAGATCAGCTTTTCTTAGGCGCGGCCTTGGGGGCGGCAGGCTTCTTGGCCGCGGCGGGCTTCTTGGCGACGGCGGGTTTGGCGGCCGGCGTCGCAGCAGCCTTCGGCGCGGCCTTGGCGGCGGCGGGCTTGGCCGCAGCCTTGGCGGCAGGCTTCGGAGCCGTGGCCTTCTCGGGGGCCTTGGCGGCAACGGCCTTCGGAGCCGGCTTCGCGGCGGCGGGTTTTGCAGCCGGCTTGGGCGCAGCCTTCGGCGCAGCGACCTTGGCGGGGGCCGCAGCCTTGGCGGCAGGCTTCGCGGCCGCCTTCGGCGCAGCGGCCTTGGCGGGGGCGGCGGCCTTTGCGGCAGGCTTCTTGGCCGCGGGCTTGGCTGCGGCCTTCGGAGCTGCGGCGCGCTTGGGCGCGGCGGCGACAGGGGCCGGGGCGGGCTTGGGCGCAGGCGTCGGCGCCGGCGCCGGCGCGACCGCGGGCGCCGCCGCTGCGGGCGCGGGCTTGGCGGGGGCTGGCTTGGCGCCGGTGATCTTGCCGATCAGAGAGTCGAAAGCGGCCCAGAAGCCGGAGCGCTTGTTGTTCGTTTCCATAAGAATCTCATGATAGGAGCCGGCCACGCTGACGAATTCGCCGTCGGGCAGATGTGATGCGACCGATCGTTGTGCGTCGTCGACGACCAGCTTGTCGTCTCCGGCCGAAACGATGACCACAGGGATCTTGACGCTCCGCAGATTTGCGGGATTGGCGAGGTAGGCGGTGGCGCGGAACGCGAAATCGAGCCAGCCCCAGGTGGGGCTGCCGAGCGCCAGGTCCCGATTGGCCGCCACCTGAGCTCGGGTGCGGGCGAAGCGGACGGGATCGTGGGTGAGGACATTGCCCTCGAAGACTTCACTGAATGGGTCGGCAGGCGTGTCCTGCACGTACTGGCCGCCACGGCCGGTCAGGCTCTTCCAGGCGGCCATCAGCTTGGCCTGGTAGAGCGGGGTGTTTCCGGTGCGCACCCCCAACATGGGCGCGCAGAGCACGGCGCCGGCGAAGCGGGGCGACTCGCCCTTGGCCAGGGCCAGCAGGGTGAGGCAGCCGCCCATGGAATGGCCCACCGCGATCCAAGGCTTGGGCAGGCGCGCCTCGAAGGCCGCCAGGATGGCGTGATAGTCCTCGACGAAGGTCTGGTAGCCGTAGGCGTGGCCCTTCAGGCGGTCGGGCAGCTCGCGATGGGACAGGCCCTGTCCGCGCCACTCCTGGACCAGGACCGTAAAGCCCCGCGCCATCAGGTCCTCGACCACCTCGAAGTACTTCTCGATGTGCTCGGTGCGGCCGGTGCTCAGCACCACCGAGCCCCGCGAAGCGTCCTTGGGTTTGAAGATCGCCGCACGCAGCTTCGCGCCGCCCGAGCCGACCACCCATTCGGCGACGCCGCCCGCCGGGATCGGGGCGGAGGGGATGGAGACCAGGGGCGCGGCCTCAGCCATGGTCGGCCACCATCTTCGAGAACAGCTGCTGGACCTGGGGCTGCAGGGACATGGCCAGGCCCATGTCAGACAGCCGCATGCGCCCCTTCATGACCGCGGTCATGGGGTCGAGCTGGCGCTTGCCCATGGCCTTCATGTCGTTCTGGCTGATGGTGATGGTCAGGTCGGCGGGCTTGTCGTCATTGCTGACGACCCCGCCGTCGATGTGGATGAAGCCTTCGCCCTTGAGGTCGAACTTCACGGACTTGCCGAGGCCGGAGTCGTCGCCCACGCCCGTCCGCACCCGTTCGGTCAGTTCCTGCAAGCTCGCCAAGGATTCGGCCCTTCCCGGTGGATGGAGGGGCACCTTCGCCTCTCGCGCGAATGATGTAAACGGCGACGCTTTTCGCAGGGTTAGCGAAGGGTTTCAGGGCCTCCGGATCAGCCCGCCTTGACCGGCGCGGGACAGACGTCGCCCAGACGGCGCGCATCGGTGGTGAAGCGACCGCCGAGCGGCAGGCCGGCATAGGTGGTGTCCACATCGGCCACCAACTTGAAGGTGCTGGGGGAATAGCTCCCCTTGGCCTCGATGGCGACCTGACGGCCCTTCTTGCTGGCGCAGGTTCCCTTGAGCGTGATCTTGCCGTCCTGGAAGACCCGGGTCGGATAGGTGCAGGCGTAGTGGCGGTTGCTGGGTCCCATGGTGAACTTGGCGACCTCAGACGGCGTGATGCAGCGCCGCTCCTTCTTGGTCTGGCTGATCACCGCCTGAACCTTGTTGGTCACCTCCCAATAGCCGGGCTGGATCGTGGACTCCTGGGCCAGGGCCGGCGCCGCGGCGGCCAGGGTGATCAGGCCAGCAGTGAGGATTCGCAACATGTTCCAGCTCTCGAACGAATGATGCTGACAGAATAGCGCATCAAGGTGGCTCAAGTCTGACCCGGCGTTTCGGGTCCCGTTCATCTTGCACATCGCGGGACCGGCGCGCATAGTTGAGAACGCTTCGCAAGAACGGGAAACGCCATGAGGACGCTCGAGCTCGCCGACCTGGACCAGATATACCGCCAGCCGGGCAAGCTGGTGATCGACAAGGCCCTGACCACGGTCGACAGGCACGGCCGGAGCTTCATCGCGCTCTCGCCCTTCTGCGTGGTGTCTTCGGCGGGGGCCGACGGGTCGATCGACGTCTCGCCTCGCGGTGGGGAGCCGGGCTTTGTCCATGTTAGCGAGGACGGGCGGACGATCTTCCTGCCCGACCGCCCGGGCAACAATCGCCTCGACACCCTCCGCAACCTGCTGGCCGGACCGGGGCGGATCGGGTTCATGTTCATGATCCCCGGCTTTGACGACGTCTACCGCGTGAACGGCCGCGCCAGCGCCAGCGCCGATCCGGACCTGCTGGCTCAGTTCGTGGAGTTCGGGAAGACGCCGCGCCTGGTGCTGTCCATCGCCGTGGAGGAGGCCTTCTTCCACTGCCCCAAGGCGATCATGCGCGGCCGACTGTGGGAGGCCGAGGCCCAGGTCGACCGCTCGACCCTGCCCACCCTGGCGGAGGTCATCTTCGACCAGCTGAACATGGGCAAGGTTCCGGTGACCGAAGAGGTGATCATGGCCGACTACAAGACCCAGCTCTGAAGTCTCCCCCGTCCACGGGGGAAGGCGCCGACAGCTAGCCTGCCCACAGGGCTTCGATCCCCAGTTTCACCGCGCGCGCCATCTGCGCGTTGATGACGGCGGCGCCGACAAAGGGCTGGTGCGCCTGGGTGAAGACGGCGACGGCATAGCGCGCGCCATCCGGCCAGGTGATCACCCCCACCTCGTTGCGCACGCGGCCGAACAGGGCGCCGCTCTTGGCGGCGAGCGCGCCGCCGTGCGGCACGGCGGCTTCCAGACGCCTCGTGACCTGGCGACCCATCACATCACGTAGCGTCGCGCAGGCCGGCGGCAGGGCCGCGGTGTCGTTCCAGACGGCCGCCAGCAGGGTGGTCATGTCCCGCGCGGTGGTCCGCGAACCCCGCGCTGGGTCGAGGGCCGCGACGGCGGCGATGCGGCCCGGATCGGTGCTTCCGGCGTGGGCGGCGGGACCCAGTCTGCCGGACTGGGCGGCCAGCAGTTCGGCGTAGTTCCGGAACTCCAGCTCCACCGCCATGGTGTCCAGCATCGCCTTCAGGTCGCTGACGATCCGCGTTTCCCGGCAGCCGCAACTGACGGCGCGGGCGTTGATGGCGTCGAGGCCGACGCGGGCGATCAGCAGGTCGGTGGCGGCGTTGTCGCTGAGGGTCAGCATCATCGCAGCCAGGTCGCGCAGGGACAGACGCACCGGATCCTGGAAGTTGGAGATCCCCACCGGGCCTGGCGTCACAACGGCGGGGCGCAGGTCGACCTGCTTCGCCGGATCGATCTCCCCCTCGGCCGCCCGGGCGTAGAACTCCAGGGCCACCAGGACCTTGAACACCGAAGCCGGGACCACGGGACGGTCGGCCTCGAAGCCGAACTCGGCGCCGGTGGCGAGGTCGCGCACATGCAGGGCGCCGTCACAGCCGGCGGCGGCGAAGCCCGCGGCGATCTCAGAGGTGTCGGGATTGGCCATGGACCTCAGGTCGGCTTGACGAAGCGCAGGGTCATCCGGTCGCTCTCGCCGATGGCGTCGTACTTGGCGTGGTTGAAGGTCGGGTCCGCCGGCTGGCCACGGGGCGAGGAACGGCGCACCGGCGGCAGGGTCCAGACCCCAAAGGGATGGTCCTTGGTGTCCTTGGGGTTGGCGTTGATCTCCGAGGTCTTGTCGAGGATGAACCCCGCCTCCTGGGCCAGCTGGATCGCATAGGCCTGCTGCACGTAGCCGTCGGCGGCCAGCACGTCCTGCACGACCCCGGGCGAGGCGCGGTGCTCCTCGATCCCCAAGGACCCGCCCGGCTTCAGGGCCACGAAGGCGTCATGGAAGGCCTTCTCGGCGATGCCCGCCGCCATCCAGTTGTGCAAGTTGCGCATGAACAGGACCAGGTCGGCCGAGCCTGCCGGCGCCACCGCGCCGCTGGTGGGGCCGAAGGAGGTGATTTCCACGTCGCCATAGAGCTTGGGCTGGGCGCGGATCTTGCGGCGGTAGGCGGCCACGATCTCGGCGGCGGCGGGTTCGCCGGGATCGTTGGTCTGCAGGTCGGCGGCGAACAGCTTGCCGTCGGTGGCCGCCAGGTAGGGCGCCAGGATGTCGGTGTACCAGCCGGCCCCCGGCCAGAACTCCACGACCGTCTGGCCGGGCGCCAGGCGGAAGAACTGGAGCGTCTCGACGGGGTGTCGCCAGGGATCGCGGACCTTGTCGAGGGGGTCGCGCCAGGCGCCGGCCACCACCTGTTCCAGGGTCAGGGGACCGGCCTTCGCGGCGGGCGGCTTGTCGGCCTTCTTGCCGCAGGCGGCGAGCGCCAGGGTGGAGCCGATCATCGCGCGCCGCGACAGGGAAACTGCTGAGAGCATCTACGAACCCGAACCCCTGGCGAACCGCCCCACCGGAGTAGCCTCAGTCGGCGGGACGGTCAAAACTCCGCGGCTCAGCGGGGTTTGACGAAGCGCAGGGTCATGCGGTCGCTCTCGCCGATAGCGTCGTACTTGGCCCGGTCAAAGGCCGGATCGGCAGGCTTGTCGCCCTGCGTGTTGCGACGCACCGGCGGCAGGGTCCAGACGCCGAAGGGGTGATCCTTGGTGTCCTTGGGATTTGCGTTGACCTCCGATGAGGCGGCCAGCTTGAAGCCGGCCTTCTCGGCGGCGGCGACCACATTGGCGGTGGAGACGTAGCCATCCCGGGCGTCGGCGTTCTGCGGCCGCGGATCGGAGCGGTGCTCCTCGACGGCCAGGACTCCGCCCGGCTTCAGCACGGCGTAGAAGTCGGCCATGGCCTTGTCGAGCATCGGGGGCTGCCAGAGCCAGTTGTGGATGTTGCGCGCGGTGATCACCATGTCGGCCGAGGCCGATCCCAGGGGCTTGGACTCGGCCCCGAAGTTCACGAAGCCGACCTTCCCGAACTTGGCCTCGTCGGCGTACTTGGCCTCGAAGGCCTGGCGGCCCTTGCGGGCGCCGTCGGAGAGCTTGGGATTGTCGAGGTCGGCGGCGCTGGCGATGTAGGTTCCGCCGGTGGCCTTGGCGTAGGGCGCCAAGATCTCGGTCCAGTAGCCGCCGCCCGGCGAAATCTCGATGATGGTCTGCTTGGGCTTCACGCCCCAGAAGGTCAGGGTCTCATAGGGGTGGCGGGCGGCGTCGCGGACGGTGTTGGCCTCGGTGCGGGCCGGGCCGGCGACAGCGGCCTTCAGCGCCTTGTCCTCCGCGGCTTGGGCGGCGGGAGCCACGGCGATGACGGCCAGGGCGGAGAGCAGGGCGAGCGAGCGGGCGGACATCGAGCGAACCTCAGGGTGTTTGGGACGGCGCGACCCTAATGGCCAAGCCTTCCGTGGCAAGGCCCCGCGCCATGACGTTTGCGTCAGAACAAACCCCCTTGAAGCCCGAAAAGAGGCGCCTACCTAAGATCTCGAAGGCGCTGGAATTCCGGGCCTTCCAGGCCGCGCGTGACTTCGGTGCGTGCGACGCCTGCATCCCTGACCTGCAACCTTGCTTAAGCCAAGAAGGATGTAACCCACATGCGTACTGTCGATTTCTCCCCTCTCTATCGTTCCGTCGTCGGCTTCGACCGTCTCGCGGCCCTGCTTGAAACCGCCAGCGCGGACGCCGCCACCGGCTATCCGCCCTACAACATCGAGCGCACCGACGAGAACGCCTACCGTATCGAGATCGCGGTGGCGGGCTTCCGTCCCGACGAACTGAACATCGAGGTGAAGGAAAACCTCCTCACCGTACAAGGCCGCAAGGCCGCCAATGACGACCAGCGCCGCTTCCTGCATCGCGGCCTCGCCGAGCGTGACTTCGAGCGCCGGTTCCAGTTGGCCGACTATGTGGTGGTCACCGAGGCCAAGCTCTCCGATGGTCTGCTGGCCATCTCCCTGAAGCGCGAACTCCCGGAGGCCCTCAAGCCCCGCCGGATCGAGATCGCCACGGGCGAGGCCACCGGCCTCATCGAAGGTGAAAAGGCCGCCTGACCCCCTCTCGGGCTGGCTGACCGGAAGGGCGGCGCGGCGACGCGCCGCCCTTTTCCGTGACCCTCGCCGCGGATCCACGGTCAACGACGCCTCATCTTATTCGCCGTGAAGCACAGTGTTTCGCAGAGGAAATACAATGAACTGAAGATGATACCCGGCGTTCAGCCAGGGCTCAGATCGATGATGTCATATTCAGATTGCATGATCAGGCCATGGCCCGGCCTGATCGTCTCGGTCATCGCCAACAACAACTCGCCCGCCATCGCCCTCAGCCTTTCGCGGCCTCCGGGCTGGTTCCGCCAAGGACATCATGAACCGCACCGTTCCCGCCGCCGCCGTCCTCGCGCTGATGGCGTTCGCCGCGTGCGCGCCCAAGGTCGAGAAGACCGTCGCGGCGATCGATCCGACGACCTCAGCGGTCCCCGCCGCCACCGGGCGCGGCATGGCCGAGCCCCGGACCCTGGACGGGATGCTGGCGCGCGCCCGGGAGCGCTTCGCCACGGCCGACCTTAACCAGGACGGCAAGGTGACCACCGAGGAATTGGAGCAGGGCCGGGCCGACCGCGAGGTCTCCGGTCCCCGCTGGGGCGCCGGGGGCCGGCTGATGCGGGCCGATACCGACACGGACGGGGAGGTCACCCTGGCCGATGTGGAGGCGCACACTCGCAAACGTTTCGCCCGCCTGGACACCGACAAGGACGCCGTTGTCAGCCCCGGCGAGACGCGCGCCGCCCTGCGGCCCGCGAACTAGAACTCTCCGTGCCGCCCCTCGCCGGCGGCGAAGCGGGCCGCCCCCTGAACCGCCGAGCCTGACCGGAGGGTCTCACGGCCAAGATCGACCTCGTTGGTGGTGGCGGTCGGCCAATCCATCGACCACTGGGCGATGGCCGAGGCGCGGTCGCTGCGCAGGCAGGCCTGGGGGAAGGCGCTGAGCTGTTGCGCCAGCTCGATCGCGTGCGTCAGCGCCTCGCCCTTGGGGACCAGCCGGTTCGCCAGGCCAATGGCGTAGGCCTCCGCCGCCTCGACCGGTCGTCCTGTGAGGATCAGGTCCATGGCCCGGGAGTGGCCGATCAGGCGCGGCAGGCGCACGGTGCCAAGGTCGATCAGGGGCACCCCGAACCGGCGGCAGAACACCCCGAAGATCGCACCTTCCGCGGCTACCCGCAGGTCGCACCAGGCCGCCACCTCGATGCCGCCGGCCACCGCATGGCCCTCCACGGCGGCGATCACCGGCTTGGACAGTTCCAGCCGCGTACAGCCCATGGGGCCAAGGTCGCCCTCGCGATGCAGCGGATTGCCGCGTCCTTCGCTGACCCCCTTCAGGTCGGCGCCCGCGCAGAAGGTCCCGCCCCGCCCCTGCAGGACGGCCACGTCCAGGTCGGGGTCGGCGTCGAAGCTTTTGAAGGCCTCGTAGAGCTGCTGGGCGGTGGGAGCGTCGACGGCGTTGCGGGCGTCCGGCCGCTCGATGGTGACGACCGCGATGCGCCCGATGGTTTCCACGCTGACGGTCTGCACGGGAGCCTCCTTCTGAATTCAGGAAGTCAGGCTACGCTGCTGACGCAGCGTCAGCGAACGCTCAGGCGGCGGCGCGGGCGAGTTCGAAGCCGAGGGTGGCGTACAGCTGGACGTCTCGGATGCTGGCCCCGCTCAGCCGGGCGTCGGTGAGGTCGCAACCGCGCAGGTCGGCGCCGTCCAGCACCGCACCGGTCATGTCAGCCCCCTGGGCCAGGGCGTAGCGAACATTGGTCCGCTCGAAACTGGCGGCGGTCTGGCGGGTGGCGCTGAGCGGCAGGGGCGCGAAGATGGCGCCGCGCAGGTCGGCCTTGGTGAGATTGGCGCCGGTCAGCCGCGCGCCGCGAGCGTCGGCGTCCCGCATGCAGACCCCTCGCAGGTCCGCGCCGTCCAACTGCGCGCCCTGCAGATGAGAGCCGGTGAGATCAAGACCGACCATGATCGCGCCCTTGGCGCTCATGGCGCTGAGCCGCAGCCCGCGCAGGCGATCGGCCAAGGGGCGCAGGTCTTCATTGTCGAAGGTGGCGGGCTTCCCCTCGCGGCCGCCGGTCTGGCACCAGAGGTGATTGCTTTGGGCGCGGGCGAACAGCTCCTCCGCCCGCTCGATGGCGGCCGCGGTGGGGGCGCGGATGGCGCCGGACATGTTGGCGCCGTAGGTGCGGGCCTGGGCCACGTCGACCCCGGTGATCGTTGCGAAAGAAAGGTTGGCGCCCTCAAAATTGGTGTTGGCCACGTCGGCGCCGTCCAGCATGGCGCCCGACAGATTGGCGTCCTTCAGGTTCGCGCCGGACATCTTGGCGCCCTTCAGGGAGCAGTCGGTGAAGTCCGAGGCGAAAGCCGAGGCGTCGTTGAGCTGCGAGCCGTCCAGGGTCGCGCCGGCGAAGATGGCGTTGTCCAGCTGGCCCTCGCGGGTCTGGTGCACCACAGAGGCCAGGCCCTTGGAAGGATGCGGAAGGGCCACCTGGCCAACCCGGAAATCGGCCTGGGTCAGGTCGGCCTGGGAGAGATTGGCGCCGCGCAGGCAGGCGCCGCGCAGGTCAGCGCGGACCAGGCGGGCGCGGCGCAGATCGGCCTTGCGCAGATCACAGCCGAACAGGATGGCGCGTTCCAGGTTGATCCCGGCCATCTTGGCGCCGTCGAAGATCGAAGCCGAGACGTCGGCGTCCGCCAGGTTACGACCCGCCAGGTCAGCGCCGGAGAGATCGACGAACTTCAGGATCGCACGCTTGCCGCCGGGCCGCCGGGCGATGAACTTCTCATGGCCGGAGACGATCAGCTCGATCTCGCCAGCGGACAGCTTTCTTCGGCCGGACAAGGTGATGTTGGTCATGCGGACAGGCTCTGGCGAACGGCGATCTGTGGGAATTTCTTAGACCCCAGATGCAACCGAACCCTTAAGCTTGGCGCAACGTGATCAGATTGTCTCGCCCAGGCCCCGGGCGCCCCACTTCTGGGCGCCGGTGAGACTGGCCTGCCGCAGCTGGGCGTTGGTGAAGTTGGCCCGGCTCAGGTCGGCGTCGATCAGCAGGACGTGGCGCAGGTCGGCGCGCGCCAGGTCGGCGTTCTTCAGGCTCGCGCCGGTGAGATTGCAGGGCAGGATGCGGTCGCCCCCCAGCAGCAGGGGCCCCATCTGGGCGTCGCGCAGGTCGGCGCTGGCCAGTTTGGCGCCCATCATGCGCGCGCCCCTGAGGTCGGCGCGGCGCAGGTTGCAGGCCCGCAGGTCGGCGCCCTCGAGGTTCGCGCCCTGAAGCTGCACGCCCTCCATGTCGAGGCCGTAGAACACTGCGCCCTTGGCCGAGAGCGCCGTCAGGTTGAAGCCGCGGACCGTCTCCAGGGCCCGCAGGTCGGCGTTGTCGAACACGCTCGGCGACCCTTCCGCCCCGCCGGTCTCGCACCAGCGGGCGTGGTCGCGGATCATGGTCTTATAGGGCAGGTCGGAGACCGCCTTGCCCGAGGGCTGGTCGGTAAGCGCGCCGCGCATGTCGGCCTGGCTGATGTTCCAGGAGTAGGTCTTGGCGCCCACCAGGATGCAGTCGCGCAGGTCCGCGCCCGCCAGGTCGGCGCCGGAAAGGTCGGCGCCGGCCATGTTGGCGCCGGTCAGGGTGCATTGCTTGAGATTGGCCCGGACCAGCTTGGCGTCCTTCAGAACCGCGTCGGTGAAGTCGGCCCGGACGGCCATGACGCCCGACAGGCGCGACCGCTCCAGGTTGGCGCCGGCCAGGATGGCGCCCTGCATCTCGCCCGCCCGGTTCTGGTGCTCCATGACCTTCAGGCCCTGGACGCGGTCCACTGAGGCGATGGAGCCTTCGCGCAGGTCGCATTCAAAGAGGTCGGCGCCGGTCAGGTTGGCGTTGCGCAGGCAGGCGCCGCGCAGGTCGGCCCGGCGCATGGAGGCGTCGGTGAGATTGGCGTTCTGCAGGTCTGCGCCGAACAGGTTGGCGTGGTCCAGCCGGGTGCCCTGCAGCTGGCAGTCGGAAAGGATGGCCCCGGTGAAATCGCCGTCGCACAGATTGCGCCCGCGCAGGTCCAGGCCGGTGAGATTCTTCCAGGCGAACACCGCCCGGGCGCCGCCGGGTTTGGAGGTCCAGAGCCGGTCATGCTTGGCGCAGATGGCGTCGACCTCAGCCTGGGTGAGAGGCTGGAGATCCTGGATGGTTGCGGTTTGAAGCGACATGGGAGGCTGGGGGACCCTGAACTTACTGTCCCCAGAATAGGTTCTCGCAATTAACACGCTGTTTCCGCCACTTAGCGAAAACACGGTGAAGAATCGCTAAGTCCTGGGCGGCTGGTAGTCCGCGTAGAGGCTCCCAGCCTCGGTCTCCAGCAAACCAAGCTCCACCTTGAGGCCGGCGGTGCGCAACCTTTCCGTGCCCCGCCCCGACGCATAGGTTGAGGCGTCGGTGCAGGCGATGACGACGCGCGCGATCCCGGACGCCACCAGCCGTTCCGAGCAGGAGGCCGTTCCGGTGGACCTCTGGCCGCAGGGCTCCAGGGTGAGATAGGCCACGGCGCCACGGGCGGCTTCCCCGGCCTGATCCAGGGCCTGTTCCTCGGCATGGGGGCGGCCGCCAGCCTGGGTGACACCCTGCCCCACCACCGCGCCTCCGGCCACGATCACGCACCCCACGGAGGGGTTAAGGCCGGTCTTCCCGAGCTGAGTGCGGGCCAACGCGATGGCGGCGCGCATGTGGTCGTCGTCGGTCATGCCGGGTTTGTGAGGCGCCCGGGGCGTTCCCCGCAAGCCCGCGCGGTTGAGCCGGCTTCGCCCCTCGCCCATAGTCGGGCCTGGACGGGAGGGCTTCGTGACCGACGCACTGGTGATCAGGGGCCTCAACAAGACCTTCCGGACGCCCGCCGTAAACAACCTCGACCTCACGGTCCGCTCCGGCGAACTCTACGCCCTGCTGGGTCCCAACGGCGCGGGCAAGACCACCACCCTGCGCATGGTGGCGGGCCTGCTGAAGCCCGACACCGGATCGATCAGCGTGTTCGGCGTTGATGCGCTGGCCGACCCCATGGCCGCCAAGCAGCTCATCGCCTGGGCGCCGGACGAGCCCATGCTCTACGACCGCCTGACCCCTCTGGAGTATCTGGAGTTCGTGGCCGGACTTTGGGGCGTCGAGGCGGCGACCGCCAGGAACCGCTCCGAGGAGCTGCTGCGGATGCTCGCCCTCTGGGACGAGCGCGGCCGCCGATGCGAGGGGTTCTCGCGCGGCATGAAGCAGAAGACCGCCCTCGCCGGCGCCCTGATCCACGATCCGAAACTGCTGATCCTCGACGAACCGCTCACCGGCCTGGACGCCGGCGCCGCGCGCCAGGTGAAGGACCTGCTGACCGCCCGCACCCGGGCCGGGGCGACGGTGATCCTCACCACCCATATCCTGGAGGTGGCCGAGCGGATGGCCGACCGCATCGGCATCATCCAGCACGGCAGGCTGCTCATCGAGGGCCGTCTGGAGGAATTGCGGGCCCAGGCCGGGGATGGCGACGCCAGCCTGGAGGACCTGTTCCTCGACCTCACCGGCCAGACCGAGGCCGCGCCCGCGTGATCGCCAGGCCGGGCTCGACCCTATGGCTGCTGGCCCACGAGATGCGGCTGGGCTGGCGCACCTTGCTGGCGCGGCGCGGCGAGAACCGCCGCGGCGGCTGGATCGCGCTGGCCACTGTCGGTCTGGTCACCCTGGCCGGCGGCGTGCCAATCGGCCTGATGCTGCGCCGGGTGGAGATCACCGTGACCCCGACGGGCGTCCTGCTGGCCGACGCCATCCTGGCGGTGATCTTCAGCCTGATGCTGTCCCAGACCCTGGCCGCCGCCGCCGATGTCCTCTACGACCGGGGCGACCTGGACCTGCTGTTCTCCTCGCCCATCGATCCGCGCAAGGTGCTGACCGTGCGGTTCGCGGCCATCGCCCTGAACCTGTTCCTGGTGTTCTCGGCCTTCCTTGGCCCCTTCCTGATCCCCATCGCCCTGATCGGCCACCCGCCCTGGCTGTCGGCCTTCCTGGTGCTGGCGAGCGTGGCCATCGCGGCCACGGCCTGCGGCCTGGTGGTGGCCGTGGGCATGTTCGCCGCCATCGGTCCGCGACGAACCCGCACCATCGCCCAGGTGACCTCGGCCCTGATCGGGGCGGGGTTTTTCCTGGTCACCCAGGCGCGAAACATCTTCGGCGCCCCGGTGGGTTCGGTCTGGAGCGACCTGGTCGCAGCGGCCACGGCGCCGGGCGTCGTCATCCCCCCGGTGGCGGCCCTGCCCCTGCGCGCCCTGCTGGGCGACCCGGGCGCGGCGGCGATCCTGCTGGTGACCGCCCTGGCGATGTTCGCCGGCGTGAACCTCTGGCTGGGGGGCCGGTTCGCCGCCGACTCGGCCGCCGCCGCTGGGGCCGAGGCCGGCGCGGTCAAGGCGCGCACCCGGCCGGTGGCCTTCACCGGCGGGGCCTTCGCCGCCACGGTGCGCAAGGAGTTGCGGTTGATGAGCCGCGATGCGGCCCTGATGTCCCAGGTGATGCTGCGGGTGCTGTACCTGCTGCCCCTGGCCTTCGTCCTGGTGCGCAACGCCGGAAGCCAATCCCTGCTGGCGCTGCCGGGCGGGGCCGCGGCCCTGGCCTTCGTGGCCGGCCAGGTGGCCGCCAGCCTGGCCTGGATCACCGTCTCGGCGGAGGACGCCCCCGACCTGATCGCGGGCGCGCCCACCCCTATCGCCACCGCGCGCCGGGCCAAGCTGGCGGCGGCCTTCATCCCGATCGCCGCCCTGCTGGCCCCCATCCTGGTCACCCTGATCGTGCTGGAGCCACGGGTCGGCCTTGCGGCGACCGCCGGCTGCGCGGCGGCGACGGTGGCCAACGGCCTCATCAACATCTGGTATCAGCGCCCGGCCAAGCGCTCGGAATTCCGCCGCCGCCGGGGGTCGAGCTGGGTCTCCACCCTCGCCGAGGTCGCGGTGGGGGTGTGCATCGCCGCGGCCACCGGGCTCGCCGCCGCGGGCCTGGCCTGGGCGCTCATTCCGGCCTTGCTGGCGGGTCTGCTGTTGCTGGCCGTCCGCCGCACGGACGCCCAGATCGCCCAGGCCCTGCGGGGCGGCGCCCGCTAGCTGTTAAGCGCCGTAGGTCGGCAGCTTGGTGGCGCGGGCCTCGTCCAGATAGCGCGCGGAAACAGGCTTCAGGGCGGCGTCCAGCTCAATCAGCAGCGGGTTGCCGGTGGGAATCTCCACATCGATGATGGCGGTGTCACTGAGGCCGTAGAGCAGCTTGACGATGGCCCGCAGGGAATTGCCGTGGGCCGCCACCAGGAGAGTTTCCCCCGCCGCCAGCTTCGGCGCGATCTCGGCGGCCCAGTAGGGGGCGACGCGGTCCAGGGTGGTCTTCAGGCTCTCGGTGTCGGGCAGGGTCGCGCCGGCATAGCGGCGGTCGCCTGCGAAATCGAACTCCCCGCCGGGCGCCAGCGGCGGCGGCGGCACGTCATAGGAACGCCGCCACACCTTGACTTGGTCGTCCCCGTGTTTCTTGGCGGTCTCGGCCTTGTTCAGGCCGGTCAGTCCGCCGTAGTGGCGCTCATTCAGCCGCCAGTCCTTGGTTTCCGGAACATAGACCTGGCCCGCCGCCGTCAGGGCGAGCCAGCAGGTGCGGATGGCCCGCGTCAGGACCGAGGTGAAGGCGCGGTCGATCTGGATGCCGGCGGCCTTGATCAGTTCCCCGCCCTTGGTCGCCTGTGCCTCGCCCTCCGGCGTCAGGTCCACGTCCACCCAGCCGGTGAAACGGTCTTCCAGGTTCCAGCGGCTCTGGCCATGGCGCAGCAGGATCAGGGTGGGCACTGGGAAACCTCCATTCGCGAGCGAGGCCTGCGGGCTAGGGTGCGCAGCCGGTGAGGTCAAGGGTTCGCTGGCCCGAGGCGATTGGAGCCGCTATATCGGCTTGACCATGCGTGACCGCCTGTTCTTCCCCGCCATCGCCCTGGCCGCCCTTGTGATGGTGGCCCTGGCCCTTGTCTGGCCCCAGGGCCTTGGCGACCGCTCGCCGGGCGTCTTTGGGCGCACGCCCACCCAGCGGACACCGGCGGTGCAGGCGGCGATGCAGCGGGAGACCGAAGCGGCCAACAGGCGCGTCAACCAGGCCCGGCAGGCGGTCTCCGACCTGCAGAGCCAAGCCATATCCCCGACCCAATGACCGAATTCGACGCCGTGGCCGTGGGCCGCCGGGTGCTGGCCGCCGAGGCTGACGCCCTGACCCAGCAGGCTGACGGCCTGGGCGCGGCCTTCGCCAAGGCCGTGGACATCCTCTACGCCGCCAAGGGCAAGATCGTCTGTTCCGGCATCGGGAAATCCGGCCACGTGGCGCGCAAGATCGCCGCCACCTTCGCCTCCACCGGTGCGCCGGCCTTTTTCGTCCACGCCAATGAGGCCAGTCACGGCGACCTGGGCATGATCGCCGAGGGCGACGTGGTGCTCTGCCTGTCGAAGTCGGGCGAGGTGAAGGAACTGGCTGATGTCCTGGCCTATTCGCGCCGCTTCCATATCCCCCTGATCGCGCTGACCGCCGACCCCCAGAGCGCGCTGGGCAAGGCGGCCGATGTGGTGCTGCAGCTGGCCGACGCCGCCGAGGCCACCGCCGAGGTCAAGGCGCCCACCACGTCGACCACCCTGCAGATCGCGCTCGGCGACGCCCTGGCCGTCGCGCTTCTTGAACGGCGAGGCTTCACCGCTCGTGACTTCAAGACCTTCCACCCCGGCGGCAAGCTGGGGGCCATGCTGCAGACCGTCGGCGACCTGATGCACGGCACAGCCGAACTGCCATTGGTCTCCCTCGACACCCCCATGGCCCAGACCCTGCTGGTGATGACGGAGAAGGCCTTCGGCATCGTCGGCGTCACCGGTCCGGACGGCGCGCTCCGCGGCGTGATCACCGACGGCGACCTTCGCCGCCACATCGACGGCCTGATGGGCCACACCGCCGGCGAGGTCATGACCCCGGGGCCCAAGAAGACCGCGCCCCCCGGCATGCTGGCCGGCGAGGCGCTCGCCCTGATGAGCGACCCCCTGCCCATGGTCACCGTGCTCTTCGTGGTGGAGGGCCAAAAGCCGGTCGGAATCTTGCGCGTTCACGACCTGGTGCGCGCCGGCGTGTAGCAAACGTCACGAAACACAAGTTCAAGGCTCGCGTTCGCATGGTCTTAAGGCCTCAAGACCTTTAAGACCCCTGCACGAACACGTCCGATGGAGTTCCGATGCTTCCTGTCCCGCGCGCCGACCTCGTCCCCAATACCCTCGACTACGAAATCTATCCGCTGGTGAAGGCCACCGGCTTCCGGGAATACGACGCGCGCTGGCTGCTAGGGCCCGACATCAACCTGCTGGGGATCGAGGCCCTGGGCCTGGGTCTCGGGACCTATATCCAGGAACTGGGCCAGACCAAGATCGTCATCGGCCACGACTTCCGGTCCTATTCAATCTCCGTGAAGCAGGCCCTCACCGTCGGCCTGCTGGCCTCGGGCTGCGAGGTTCTGGACATCGGCCTGGCCCTGTCGCCCATCGCCTATTTCGCCCAGTTCGACCAGGACGCCCCCTGCGTGGCCATGGTCACCGCCAGCCACAATGAGAACGGCTGGACCGGGGTGAAGATGGGCGCCCAGCGGCCCCTGACCTTCGGCCCGGTCGAGATGGGCCGCCTGAAGGAGATCGTCCTGGGAGGCCTGAGCCAGATGCGCCCCGGCGGCTCCCTGACCCACGTCACCGGCGTGCCGGAACGCTACGTCGCCGACATCGTTCGCCGCGTGGCCGTGAAGCGGCCGCTGAAGGTGGTCTGCGCCTGCGGCAACGGGACCGCCGGCGCCTTCGCCCCCGACGCCCTGCGCCGCATGGGGGTCGAGGTCATCGAGATGGACTGCGACCTCGACTGGACCTTCCCGCGCTACAATCCCAATCCTGAAGACCACGAGATGCTGCAGGAGATGGCCAAGGCGGTGCGCCAGCACGGCGCCGACTTGGCCCTGGGCTTCGACGGCGACGGCGACCGCTGCGGCGTGGTGGACGACACCGGCGAGGAGATCTTCGCCGACAAGATCGGCCTGATGCTGGCCCGCGACCTGTCGGTCCTGCACCAGAACGCCACCTTCGTGGTCGACGTGAAGTCCACGGGCCTCTACGCCACCGACCCGGTCCTGGCCGCCAACGGCGCCAAGACCGTCTATTGGAAGACCGGCCATTCCTACATCAAGCGCAAGACCGCCGAACTAGGCGCCCTGGCCGGCTTCGAGAAGAGCGGCCACTTCTTCTTCAATGATCCCCTGGGGCGCGGCTATGACTGCGGCCTGACCGCGGCGGCCGCCATCCTGGCGATGCTGGACCGCAATCCGGGCAAAAAGCTCTCGCAGCTGAAGGACGCCCTGCCGATCGCCTACACCTCGCTGACCATGTCCCCCCACTGCGGCGACGAGGTGAAGTACGGGGTGGTGGACGACGTGGTGGCCGAGTACGAGGCCCTGGCCAAGGCCGGGGGCACGATCCTGGGCCGGAAGATCGTCGAGGTGATCACCGTCAACGGCGTCCGCGTGGCGCTGGAGGACGGTTCATGGGTCCTGGTGCGGGCCTCCTCCAACAAGCCCGAGATCGTGGTGGTGGTGGAGAGCACCCAGTCGGACGCCGACATGCGCGCCCTGTTCCGCGAAGAGGTGAAGCCGCGCCTCGCCAAGCGCCCTGAGGTCGGCGCCTACAACCAGGAAGTCTGATCGCACGGCGCCACTTTTGCTGCGCTGCAAAAAGATGTACCGGCCTGACGCAGGGCCAGCACGAACTCGGGGGTAGATGATGCACGTTACGATGATTGGCACCGGCTATGTAGGCTTGGTGAGTGGGGCCTGCTTCGCCGACTTCGGCCATGACGTCATCTGCATCGACAAGGATGCCGGCAAGATCGAGCGCCTTAAGGCCGGCGGCATCCCGATCTACGAACCCGGTCTCGACGTGCTGGTGGCCCAGAACGTCAAGGCCGGCCGCCTGTCCTTCGACACCGAGGCCGCCGACGCGGTGGCCAAGGCCGACGCGGTGTTCATCGCCGTGGGCACGCCCTCGCGTCGCGGCGACGGCCATGCCGACCTTTCCTATGTCTACGCCGCCGCCGAGGAGATCGCCGGCCTTCTGGACGGCTTCACCGTGATCGTCACCAAGTCCACCGTGCCGGTCGGCACCGGCGACGAGATCGAGCGCATCATCAAGGCCAAACGCCCGGACGCCCAGTTCGCCGTGGTCTCAAACCCGGAGTTCCTGCGCGAAGGCGCCGCCATCGAGGACTTCAAGCGTCCCGACCGCGTGGTGGTGGGCCTGGAGGACGAGCGCGCCCGGCCGGTTATGACCGAACTCTACCGCCCGCTCTATCTGAACGAGACCCCCATCGTCTTCACCAGCCGCCGCACCAGCGAGCTGATCAAGTACGCGGCCAACGCCTTCCTGGCCCTGAAGATCACCTACATCAACGAGATCGCCGACCTCTGCGAGGCGCTGGGCGCCGACGTGCAGCAGGTGGCCAAGGGCATCGGCCTGGACAAGCGCATCGGCGGCAAGTTCCTCAACGCGGGCCCCGGCTACGGGGGCTCCTGCTTCCCGAAGGACACGCTCGCCCTGGTGCGCACCGCCACCGACGCCGGCAGCCCCGTGCGCCTGATCGAGACCACGGTGGAGATCAACGACGCCCGCAAGAAGGCCATGTCCGCCAAGGTGGCCAAGGCCGTCGACGGCGACCTGACCGGCAAGACCGTCGGCGTGCTGGGCCTGACCTTCAAGCCCAACACCGACGACATGCGCGACGCGCCCGCCCTCGACATCCTCCCGGCCCTGCAGGCCCTGGGCGCGAAGGTTCAGGCCTATGACCCCGAGGGGGAAGAGGCCAAGCACATGCTGAAGGGTGTGGACTTCAAGTCCGACGCCTACGAGGCGGCGACCGGCGCCGACGTCCTGGTGATCATCACTGAATGGGATCAGTTCCGGGCGCTGGACCTGGATCGCATCAAGGGCCTGATGAAGACCCCGACCCTGGTGGACCTTCGCAATATCTACAAGCCCGAGGACATCCGCTCGCGGGGCTTCAAGTACGCCTCCATCGGGCGCGCGTAGCTCAGGGCGAGCGACGCCCGCCGGGCGTCGCGGCAAGCATCGGGTGAACCTGCGGCGTCTAGCTCAGCAGGTTGAAGAGTACGGTTCCGATCCAGAGCGCGCCGGCCCAGAAGGCGACGGCGAGGAGCGCGACGAAGGCGAGGCAGGCGATCGAGCTGGTCGCCCGGATCGGCCCTCGCGTCGCGCCCGCGATAACGGGACTACGCTGCATGTGTCCTCCCAAGGACTGTCTTCTTTTCCTGCCGGGGCCGGTCGAGCGACCCCAACATTACGAAGCTGACATGAATTCTCGGAGTTGAACAGCCTGGGAAACCCTTTGTTCAGCTTGCCGCAGGGCGCGGGCCTTCAAATGGGCGTGTAGCAGGCTCGTTCTGCGCAGTTGCAGACCGGGCCGGAACTCAGGCCGCGGCCTTCTTCACCGCGCCGACGATATCCTTGATGACCTCACGGACCAGCTTCTCGTCGTCGGCCTCGGCCATGACTCGGATCAGCGGCTCGGTGCCCGAGGCGCGGACCACCAGGCGCCCCGTGCCCGCCAGGCGCACCTCAGCGGCGGCCAGCACCTTCTTGACCTGCTCGTCCTCCAGCGGCTTGCCGCCGGCGAAACGCACGTTCTCCAGGCGCTGGGGCACCGGCTCGAACTGGTGGGCCAGTTCGCTCATCGGCTTGTCGGCCAGTTTCAGCACCGCCAGCACCTGCAGCGCCGCCAGCAGGCCGTCGCCCGTGGTGGAGAAGTCTGACAGAATCATATGGCCCGACTGCTCGCCCCCCAGGTTGAAGCCGCCCTCGCGCATGCGCACCATCACCGCCCGGTCGCCCACCGCGGTGCGTTCCAGCTTCAGGTCCCGCGCCGCCAGGAAGCGCTCCAGGCCGAGGTTCGACATCACCGTCGCCACCACCCCGCCGCCGTTCAGGCGGTCGCGCTTGGCCCAGTTGTCGGCGATCAGGGCCATGATCTGGTCGCCGTCGACCACGTGGCCCTTCTCGTCGCAGATCAGCAGGCGGTCGGCGTCGCCGTCCAGGGCGATGCCGATATCGGCGCGATACTCGCGCACCGCCCGGACCATGGCCTCAGGATGGGTGGAGCCGCATTCCTCGTTGATATTGGTGCCGTTCGGATCGACCCCGATCTTGATGACCTCGGCGCCCAGTTCGTACAGCACCACCGGCGCCACCTTGTAGGCCGCGCCATGGGCGCAATCGATCACCACCCGCAGGCCAGCCAGGCTCATGCGGCGCGGGAAGGTGGCCTTGGCGATCTCCACATAACGCGCCTGGCTGTCGTCAACGCGCGAGACCCGGCCCAGCGCCGTGGGCGCCGCCAGGCCCTCGGCCAGGGGCTGGTCCATCAGGGCCTCGATCTCCAGCTCACGCGCGTCCGACAGCTTGTAGCCGTCGGGGCCGAACAGCTTGATGCCGTTGTCGATGAAGGCGTTGTGCGAGGCCGAGATCATCACCCCGAGGTCGGCGCGAAGGGAGCGGGTCATCATTGCCACGCCAGGCGTCGGCATCGGCCCCAGCAGGCGCACGTCCATGCCCACGCTGGCGAACCCGGCCACCAGGGCCGGCTCGACCATATAGCCCGACAGCCGGGTGTCCTTGCCGATCACCACCATGTGTCGGCGATCGTCCTGCGACATGAACAGCTTGCCCGCGGCCAGACCGACGCGTAGCGCCACCTCGGCGGTCATCGGGTGGCTATTGGCCTGACCGCGAATGCCGTCAGTTCCGAAATAGGCGCGCTTTGTCATCAGGAGGCAGCTCTCGAAACGATACGAAACTGAGATTTAGTCGACGCCGCGTTTGCGAATGCTAAAGGCGGCGTGGGCTTTCAAAGATTATTGCGCCTTCGTTTGACAAAAGGAACCTCGGGTCCATGTGCGGCATCATCGGTATTGTCGGGACGGCCCCGGTTCAGGATCGGCTCCTGGAAAGTCTTAAGCGCCTGGAGTACCGCGGCTATGACTCCGCCGGGATCGCCGGGGTGGTCGGCGGCAAGATCGAGCGCCGCCGCGCCAAGGGCAAGATCCGCGCCCTGGAGGACGTGCTGGCCGCCCAGCCCCTGAAGGCCATGGTCGGTATCGGCCACACCCGCTGGGCCACCCACGGCGCGCCCACAGAGGCCAACGCCCACCCGCACCAGGCGGGCAAGGTGACCCTGGTCCACAACGGCATCATCGAGAACTTCGCCGAGTTGCGGCGCGAACTGGAGGCCAAGGGCCGCAGCTTCGAGAGCCAGACCGACACCGAGGTCATCGCCCACCTGCTGGACACCAACCTCGCTGCCGGCCTGGAACCCCTGGCCGCCCTGAAGGCCACCCTGGACCGCCTGCACGGCGCCTACGCCATCGCGGTCCTGATCGAGGGCCACGAGGACCTGATCCTGGGCGCCCGCCGCGGCAGCCCTCTGGTGGTGGGCTACGGGTCGGGAGAGATGTTCCTGGGCTCAGACGCCCTGGCGGTCGGTCCCTTCACCACCCGCATCGCCTATCTGGAAGAGGGCGACTATGTCGCCATCGACCACAACTCAGCCTCGATCTTCAATGAGCTGGGCCAGGCCGTGATCCGCGAGATGCGCGTCGTCTCCCCGTCTGCGGCCCTGGTGGAGCGCGGCAACTACCGGCATTTCATGGAGAAGGAGATCCATGACCAGCCCGACGCCTGCCAGCACACCCTCTCGGCCTATCTCGACCCGGTGAGTGGCAAGGCGACCGCGCCCGGCGGCGTGGACTTCGCCAAGGTCGACCGCATCCAGATCATCGCCTGCGGCACGGCCTTCTATGCCGGCCTGATCAGCCGCTACCTGTTCGAGCGCCTGGCCCGCATCCCCGTCGATGTCGAGGTGGCCTCGGAATTCCGCTACCGCGAGCCGCCGGTGACGCCGGGCACCCTGGCCATCGTCGTCTCCCAGTCGGGCGAGACCGCCGATACGCTGGCGGCCCTGCGCTGGTGCAAGGGCCAGGGCCTGCAGACCGCCGCCGTGGTCAATGTCCATGAATCCACCATGGCCCGCGAGGCCGACGTGCTGTTCCCGACCCATGCGGGTCCCGAGATCGGGGTGGCGTCGACCAAGGCCTTCACCAGCCAGGTCGCGGCCCTCACCGCCCTGGCCATCGCCGCGGGCGCGGCACGGGGAATGTTCGACGCCACCGAGGAGGCGCGCCTCTCCAGGCTGCTGCTGGAGGCGCCGCGCCTGATCGCCCAGTCCATCGCCGTGGAGGACGCCATCCGCGCCCTGGCGCCCGACCTCGCCAAGGCCCGCGACGTGCTCTATTTCGGCCGTGGCGCCATGTCGGCCCTGGCCCTGGAAGGCGCGCTGAAGCTCAAGGAGATCAGCTACATCCATGCCGAGGGCTACGCCGCCGGCGAGCTGAAGCACGGCCCCATCGCCCTGATCGACGAGGCCACCCCGGTGATCGTCATCGCCCCCAGCGACGCGCTTTACGAAAAGACCATGTCCAACATGAGCGAGGTGATGGCGCGCGGCGGGCCGATCATCCTGTTCACCGACGCAGAGGGCGCGGAAAACGCCCCGGCCGGGGTGAAGGTGATCGTCGTTCCCACCTGCGATCCCCTGGTGGCGCCCCTGGTGTTCTCCGCCCCCATCCAGCTGCTGGCCTATCATGTGGCCGTCCAGAAGGGCGCCGACGTCGACCAGCCGCGCAACCTCGCCAAGTCGGTCACGGTCGAGTAGCGGGCGCGCAAACGACGCGTCGCGGCGGCTCGTCACAAGGCGGTAATGGATTTCGTGCGTTGGGTCCTCTAGGCAAAGGCCGACGGAGGACTGCATGACGAAACCTGTGCGCAAGGCTGTGCTTCCCGTGGCGGGTCTGGGGACCCGGGTGCTTCCCGGCGCCAAGACCACGCCGAAGAACATGCTGAACATCTTCGACCGCCCGATCCTCTCCTATGTGGTGGAGGAAGCGCGCGCCGCGGGGATCGAGCACATCGTCTTCGTCACCGGCCGCGGCCAGGCCGCCATCGAGGACTACTTCGACTCCAATCCCGAGATCGAAGGGGCGCTGGAAGCCAAGGGCAAGACCGACATCCTCGCCGAGGTCCGCGCCGACCTGCCGCGTCCCGGCGGCATGAGCTTCGTGCGCCAGATGGCGCCCCTGGGCCTTGGCCACGCCGTCTGGTGCGCCCGCCACATCATCGGCGACGAGCCTTTCGCGGTCATGCTGCCCGACATGCTGATGGCCGCCGAGGTCCCGGCCCTGGCCCAGGCCGTGGCGTCCTACGAGAAGGTCGGCGGCAACGTCATCGCGGTGGAGCCCTGCCCCGAGGGCGAGGCCCACAAGTACGGGATCGTGGCCCTCGACGGCCAGGACGGCCGCCTGAACCGCATGACCGGCATGGTGGAGAAGCCGGCCCCCGGGACCGAGCCCTCGAACCTGTTCATCTCCGGCCGCTACATCCTGCAGCCGGAAATCTTCGAGCTGCTGGAGCGCCAGGGCAAGGGGGCCGGCGGCGAGATCCAGCTCACCGACGGCATGGTGCAGCTGATGAAGACCCAGACCTTCCACGCCCTGGAATATGACGGCGTCACCTACGACTGCGGCGACAAGATCGGCCTGTTGCGGGCCAATGTCGCCTTCGCCCTGCGCCGGCCCGAGTTCGCCGATGCGGCCCGCGCCGCCATCCAGGCCCTGCTCTAGGAGACCTGGGCCTTGCGCCTCTTCGTCTTCGGTTACGGCTTTTCCGCCCGCGCCCTGGCGAAGCGCCTCATGCCGCAGGGCTGGACCGTGGCGGCGACGTTCCGCGACCATGGCGGGTCGGAACGCCTGGCCGCCGAGGGGATCGAGCCGGTTCCGGTGAGCGACCCCGACGCCATCGCCGCCCAGATGAGGTCGGCCCAAGCCATCCTGATCACCGCCCCGCCGACCGACCAGGGCTGCCCGGCCCTGCCGGCCCTGGTGCGCCCCATGGCCCGAGCCGGCGCCTTCCCCGACTGGATCGGCTACCTCTCCACCACCGGGGTCTATGGCGATCGGCGCGGGGGCTGGGTGTTCGAGAGCAGCCGGCTGGCCGCCCAGTCCACCGAGGGCGCGCGCCGGGTCAGCGCCGAGCGCGACTGGCTCGAGGTGGGCCGGGGCATGGGTCTGACCGTCACCATTCACCGCCTGCCCGGCATCTACGGCCCCAGCCGTTCAGCCTTCGACCGCTTGCGGGAGGGCCGCGCCCGCCGCGTGTCAGCGCCCGGCCAGGTGTTCAGCCGCATCCATGTGGATGACCTGGCGGCCGGGCTGGAGGCCTCCATCGCCCGCCCCCGCGCTGGTGGGATCTACAATCTCTGCGACGACGAACCGGCCCCCAACAGCCAGGTGGTGGCGCACGCCGCCAAGCTGCTGGGCATGGCGCCGCCGCCCGAGGAAACCCTGGACCTAGAGGCCCTCGCCCCCTCGGCGCGGCGGTTCTACGCCGAGACCAAGCGGGTCTCCAACGCCCTCGCCAAGGCCGAACTGGGCTGGCTGCCGCGCTACCCGACGTACCGTGAGGGCCTCGCGGCGATCCTGGCGGCGGGCGGCTGACCCGCCCTTCGGAACTGTCCGGACACCTTTTTCCTGTCACACGCGCGCGACATAGGCTTGGCTGGCGTCGCGCCAGCTTCTGAGACCACCATGACCGAGCCCGGACGACTGAAGAAAAGCGAATCCCTGGAGATTCGGATTCCCTATCCCACCAAGGAGGCCTTCATGGCCCGTTGCCGCGCCGACGGCCGCTCGGCCAGCGAGGCCCTGCGCGCCTTCATCGACCAGCAGCTCGAGGCGCCGGCCAAGCCCCGTTCCCCCCGCAAGGGTCTGCGTCTTGTCGTCGGCGCCGCCATCGCCGCGGCAGTGGGCGCCGCGGCCCTGCCCTCGCTGGCCCGGCCCAGCCTATCCCACGCCCAGTTCGACCGCATCGACGCCGACCATGACGGCGTCCTCAGCCGCGCCGAGTACGCCGCCCGCTAGTCCAGGCGGTGGAAGGCGCGGCTCGCGTCGAACCGCATCACCCAGGTCCACGGCTTGAAGATCGAGGCCCCGCCCTTCCACGACAGCATGATGAAGCGCGCCTTGCCCACCAGGTTCTGCGCCGGGACGTAGCCTACCCCCAGTTCCTGCGGCCAGCGGCTGTCCAGGGAGTTGTCGCGGTTGTCGCCCAACATGAAATAGTGGCCTTCGGGCACGACATAGACCTCGGTGTCGTCGCCCTCATGGCCGGGCTCGCGGTCGAAGGTGACGTAGCTGCGGCCGTTCGGCTTGGGCTCGGCGTACTGCATCACCCGCACCCCCGGAGCGCCGGGGTCCTCGATCATGCCCAGCGGCCGGCGCGGGATGGCCTTGCCGTTGACGAAGACCTGACCGCCCGCCACCCGGATGCGGTCGCCGGGCAGGCCGATCAGCCGCTTGATGTAGGTGATGCTCTTGTCGCGAGGCAGGTGAAAGACCACCACGTCACCGCGTTGCGGCGCCTTGTCCAGGATCCGCCCCCGGAACAGCGGCGGACTGAACGGGATGGAGTGGGCGCTCCAGCCATAATCGTACTTGGAGACGATGATGTAGTCGCCCTTCAGCAGGGCGGGCTGCATGGACTCCGACGGGATCGTGAAGGGCTGGAAGAAGATGACCCGCAACACCAGGGCGATCAGCAGGGCGGCGCCCACCGTCTTGGCGATCTCGATGAACTCGGAGGCGGCGGTCTTGGGAGCGTGCTGGCTTGTCATGGCGTCGGTCTGAGCCACTTCCGCCGGCAGGGCGATCAAAGTCCTGTCCGGACAGGCCGGTTCTCAGTCCGAACAGACCTCCTCGAGGGCGGCCAGCAGGCGCGCGAGGTCCTGCGGCCGCGAAAGCCGGTGGTCGCCGTCCTTGATCAGGCTGAAGACCACGTCGTCGCTGTTCAGCGCCTGGGCCAGTTCCAGGGCGTGGCGCCAGGGAACGTCGGGATCGGCCCCACCCTGCAGGATGCGCACGGGCGCCTGGATCGGCACGGGCCCCGGCAGGATCGACCAGCGGGCGCCGTCCTCCAGCAGGCTGGCGGTGATGGGATAGGGATCGCCATAGTCGCTGGGCCGCATCCAGACGCCGTCGCGGGCCAGGGCCTCGCGGCCCGCCGCGTCGATCTCCGGCTCCATCAGCTTCTCGGTGAAGTCAGGCGCGGGCGCGATCAGCACCATGGCCTTGAGTCGCTCAGCCCGCACCGCGGCCGCCAGGCAGCTGATCCAGCCGCCCATGGAGGACCCCACCAGGACCAGCGGCCCCTCGGTCAGTTCATCGAGGACCGCCAAGGCGTCCTCGCGCCAGCGTGTGATGGTCCCCTGCGCGAAGTCGCCGCTGGACTCGCCGTGGCCGAAATAGTCGAAGCGCACATGGGCCCGGCCGGTCGCCTGCGCCCACTCGGCGATGGCCTGCGCCTTGGTCCCGGCCATGTCGGAGCGGAAGCCCCCCAGCCAGACCACGGTGGGGCCGGCGCCCGCCACCTTGCGCCACGCCACCCGCTCGCCGTCCGGCCGCGCCAGGAAACACGTCTCTTCGCTCATCGGCGATCAATAGCCCGTGCGAGGGCGCCCGTCAGCGTGCGTCGGGCTTTACGCGGCGCCGCAGTGCGTTATGCAGATGGCCGTGCCACTGCCTCCCAACTTCACATTGCTGCAGGTCGTCCCCGAGCTTGAGACCGGCGGCGCCGAACAGACCACGATTGATGTGGCCAACGCCGTCGTGCGCGCCGGCGGCAAGGCCCTGGTGGCGACGCGCGGCGGACGCATGACCGCGCGGCTTGAGGCCGACGGCGGCCGCCTGGCGCAGATGCCCGTTCAGTCGAAGAACCCCCTGGTGATGCTGGGCAACGCCGCGCGCCTGGTGGACCTGATCCGCAAGGAGAAGGTCAGCCTGGTCCACGCCCGCAGCCGCGCCCCGGCCTTCTCCGCCCTGTGGGCCGCCCAGGCGACGGGAACACCCTTCGTGGCCACCTATCACGGCATCTACAACGCCAGGACCAAGCTGAAGCGCTGGTACAACGCGGTGATGACCCGCGGCGACCTGGTTATCGCCAATTCCGACTACACCCGCGACCATGTGCTGAGAGAGCATGCGCTTCCGGCCGAGAAGATCGTCACCATCCCGCGCGGCGTCGACCTGGATCGCTTCAACCCCGCCTGGGTGACCCGCGAGCGGATCGCCGCCCTGCGCGAGGCCTGGGGGATCACGCCGGACGACAACCGCATGAAGATCCTGCTGGGCGGGCGCCTGACCCGCATCAAGGGCCACCCCACCATCATCGAGGCCGCCGCCCGCATGAAGGCGGCCGGCCAGTCGAACTTCCTGATCATCTTCGCCGGCGACGACCAGGGCCGCACCGACTACCGCGAGGAACTTGAAGCCTCGATCCGCGACCAGGGCCTAAGCGCCGAGATCAAGCTGGTGGGCCATTGCGACGATATGCCGGCCGCCTGCCTGGTCTGTGATCTCGCCATCCTGCCCACGACCGTTCCGGAGTCCTTCGGCCGCACCGCCGTGGAACCCCAGGCCATGGGCCGCCCGGTGATCGCCTCCAGCCACGGCGGCGCCACCGAGACTGTGCTGGACGGCAAGACCGGCTGGCTGGTCCCCCCCGGCGACGCTTCGGCCTGGGCCGCGGCCATGACCCACGCCATCGAGGCCGGGCCGGTCGAACTTCGCAGGATGGGGGAGCTGGCCTCGGCCCGCGCCCGCCAGCTCTATTCCGCCGAGGCCATGTGCGCGGCCACCTTGGGAGCCTATGAACGCGTGCTGGAGGCCAGAGCCCATGGCGCGTGAGATCAAGAAGATCCTGGTGATCAAGCTGTCGGCCCTGGGCGACTTCGTCCTGGCCCTGGCGGCGATGAAGAAGATCCGCGAGGCGCACAAGCGCGCCCACATCACCCTGCTGACCACCCCCCAGTTCGAGGGCCTGGCCAAGAGCTCGCCCTATTTCAACGCCGTGGAGACCGACGGCAAGCCCAACGGCCCCGGCGAATGGCTGGCCCTGCGCGGCCGGATCAAGAAGGCCCGCTATGACCGGGTCTACGACCTCCAGACCTCGGCGGCGTCCAACCGCATCTTCCAGATGCTGCGGCCCTTCCCCCCCGAATGGTCAGGGATCGCGCTCGGCTGCGCCCTGCCGCACAAAAACCCGCACCGCAACGCGATGCACACCCTGGAGCGCCAGGCCGACCAGCTGAAATATGCCGGCATCTATCCCGACGCCCCCACCGAGCCGGGCAGCGCTCCGCCGCCGGATCTCTCCTGGGTGCTGCGCAAGGCGCCGCAGGAACGCCCCGTGGCCGGCGGCGTCATGCCCCGCCCCTACGTCCTGTTCATACCCGGCGGCTCGGCCCACCGGCTGGACAAACGCTGGCCCGTCGACCGCTACGGCGAGCTGGGCAAGATCCTCTACGATCGCGGCTTCGACATCGTCATCCTGGGCGGCCCCCAGGAGAGCGCCGAGGCCCGCCAGATCCAGCGCTATGTGGGCAAGGCCCGCGACCTCACCGGCCGCACCGACTTCGCCCGCATCGCCATCCTGGGCGCCAAGGCCGCCCTGGTGGTGGGAAACGACACCGGGCCGCTGCACCTGGCCGCCGCGACGGGGGCGCCGACCATCGTGCTGTTCTCACGGGCCTCGGACCCCAGCCTGTCGGCCCCGCGCGGCCATGTCGCGGTCCTGCAGGCCGACAATCTGGGCGATCTGGCTGTGGCGAGCGTCGCACAGGCGGCGAATGCTTTGGCCCCAGCTCCCGGCGGCGCTTGATCGCGGGGGGCCGCAAGGTCATATACTGTCCGCACGACCCCGGAGCGCTTTGCGTGGCCGGTGCGTTCGCCTTGAAATAGCTCACGGAGCAAAAGCCTATTCGCCGCCCCATGCAGGCGCCGCCCGTCAAAGACGGACCGCGCATCAATGACGACATCCGCGTCCCAAAAGTTCTGCTCATCGATCAGCACGGTGAGAAGCAGGGCGTGATGCCGACCTCTTCCGCTCTGGAGGCCGCTGAAGAAGCTGGCCTCGACCTGGTCGAGATCGTGCCGAATGCTGATCCGCCCGTCTGCAAGATCCTGGACTACGGCAAGTTCAAGTTCCAGGAGCAGAAGAAGAAGAACGAGGCGCGCAAGCGTCAGAAGGTGGTGGAGATCAAGGAGATCAAACTCCGTCCCAACATCGACATCCACGACTACGAAGTCAAAGCGCGCTCCATGCATCGCTTCTTCGAAGAAGGCGACAAGGTGAAGGTCACCCTGCGCTTCCGTGGCCGCGAACTGGCCCACCCCGAACTTGGCATGAAGCTGCTCCAGCAGGTGAAGGCCGACTTCGAGCCGGTGGCCAAGGTCGAGTACGAGCCCCGCATGGAAGGCCGCCAGATGATCATGATCCTGGCGCCCCGCTAGAGCCCGGCGCCCCATACGATTTAAGCGGCCGTCCCCCAGGGGCGGCCGCTTTTTTGTGGTCTCAGGTGAACCGCGACAACCAAGCCTCACGCTGGGTCTTTACGGCTCCACCGGGGCAGCCTAACACCGGATCATTATGTCTGAATCCGAGCCGTATAAGGCCCCGGCGCCGCGTTTTGCTGCGGCGTCGCTGATCGCCGTTATCTTCATCAACATGTTGGGCTTCGGGATCATCGTCCCGTTGTTGCCCTTCTATGCCGACTCCTTCGACGCCGAGCCCTGGCAGATCGGAGCGATCTTCGGCGCCTATTCGGTGGGAGCCTTCTTCGGCGAACCGCTGTGGGGACGGCTTTCGGACAAGTACGGCCGCAAGCCGCTGTTGATCTCCACGATCATCGGCAACTGCCTCTGCTACCTGGCGCTCGCCTTCGCCCCCAACATCTGGGCGGCCTTCGCCATCCGCCTGGTGGGCGGGCTGGCGGCCGGGAACGGCGCGGTGGTCCAGGGCTACATCGCCGACGTCACGCCTCCGGAGAAACGCGCCCGCCAGATGAGCTACCAGGGCGCCGCCTGGAACGTCGGCCTGATCATCGGCCCGGCCGTCGGGGGCTTCTTCGCCCACACCGGCATGGGCCCGGCCGGCTTCCGCATTCCCCTGTTCATCGCCTCTGGCCTGGCGGCGCTCTGCGTCGTCGCCATCATGTTCTTCATCAAGGAAAGCCGCGTCCGCGAGGAGGGCATCAGCCATCGCCCCAGCCGCTGGTCGGCGATCGGCGAGGCGGTCAGCCATCCGGTGATCGGCCGCATGATGCTGCTGACCTTCCTGGTGGGCTTCGCCTTCACCGGCATCGAAAGCCAGTTCGGCCTCTGGTCCCAGGCCCGGTTCGGCTGGGGCCCGCGCGAGATCGCGGTTTGTTTCGCCTTCACCGGCGCCACCGCCTTCTTCTTCCAGACCATGATCACCGGCCCGATGTCGGAGCGCTTCGGCGAGGGGGTGATGTTGTCGGTCGGCATGGGCATGACCGCCGTCGCCGCGGCCCTGCAGGTGTTCTCCGTCAGCGGCCCCATGACCATCGCCCTGATGTGCCTGACCGCGGCCGGCCAGTCGGTGGCCTTCCCCAATGTGGGCGCCATCATCTCGCGCACCGCCGACCCGCACAGGCAGGGTCAGATCATGGGTCTCAACAACGCCACCGGCGCCCTGGCCCGGGTGGTGGGCCCGGTCTGCGCGGGGCTCATGGTGCCCGTGATGCGCGACGGCCCCTTCATCCTCGGCGCCCTGGTGGTGGCGCCGGCCATCCTGCTGGCCCTGTCGGCGACCCGAAGATCGCGGCTCCTGACCGAGCCGCCAAAGCCTGAGCCATGACCCCGCCGGGCGCGGGCGTTCCGAGCGACAAGCAGGACCTCCGCGCCCTGATCATCCTGCTGTCGGTGGTGTTCCTGAACATCGCCGGCTTCGGCGTGGTGATTCCTCTGCTGCCCTTCTTCGGCCAGGCCTTTGACGCCCCGGCCTGGCAGATCGCCCTGCTGTTTTCGATGTTCTCCTTCGGCCAGTTCCTGGGGGAACCCTTCTGGGGCCGGCTGTCGGACCGGGTGGGCCGCCGCCCCGTGCTGATCGCCACCATCGCCATCAGCGCCCTGGCCTATATCGCCCTGGCCTTCTCCCCCAACATCATCTTCGCCTTCGTGGCACGGTTCGCCGGCGGCTTCTTCGCGGGCAATATCTCCACGCTTCAAGGCTGCATGGCCGACATCACCCCGCCGGAGAAGCGCGCCGGGCGGATGGGGGTGATGGGCTCGGCCTTCTCCATGGGCTTCATGACCGGCCCTGCCCTGGGCGGCCTGCTGGCCCAGCCCAGCCTCGGCCCCATCGGCTTCCAACTGCCCTTGTTCGCGGCCGCCGCGCTTGGCCTGGCCTCGGCGGCAGGCGTCTTCTTCTTCGTGCGCGAGACCCGGCCCGGCACGCCGGACGTTCGCCCGCGCGGCCGTCAGGTGGCCCTGCGCGAAGCCTTCGCCCATCCGGTGATCGCCCGCATCCTGATCATCTCCTTCGTCATCGTCTCGGGCTTCGCCGGCATCGAGGCCACCTACGGCCTGTGGACGGCCGCGAAGTTCGGCTGGGGCCCGCGAGAGATCGGCCTGGCCTTCATGGTCATCGGTGTTATCGGCGCCTTCAGCCAGGGCATCGCCACCGGCTGGCTGGTGGCCCGCTTCGGCGAGCCCCGGGTCCTGATCGCCGGGCTGTGCCTGATGTTCGTCGGCATGCTGGTGCAGTTCAGCTCCCAGGTTCCGGTCCAGGCGGTGCTGGGCCTGGCCATCGTGGGCTTTGGCCAGTCCATCTGCTTCCCCAACCTGGTGGGCCTGATCTCCAAGGCCACGCCGCCGGACCGCCAGGGCGAGATGCTGGGCCTGAACATGTCCAACAATGCGCTGGCCCGGATCGGCGGCCCCATCTATGCGGGCCAGCTCTTCAGCCTGGTCTCACCCGGCGCCCCCTTCGCGCTCACCGCCATCCTGATCGTACCGGCCCTCATCCTCGCCATCCAGGTGGCGCGCCGCATGCCCTATGTCGGGCGAACCGGCTAGATCCACGGGAACCGGCAGGCTGGGTCTCGGGAGACTCAAACCCTTGCTTTCCCCCGGCCTTTCGCGTATTCGCCCTCCCCTTCGGAACCGTCTGGCCAATGGCATGCCAGGACGGTTCATCAATACGCCAGAGGACGGGGCTCACGCTCCGCAGAGAAATGCCGAAACTGAAGACTAAGTCAGGCGCCAAGAAGCGCTTCAAAATCACTGCGTCTGGCCTCATCAAGGCCGGCGTCGCGGGCAAGCGCCACCGGCTGATGAGCCACAGCGCCAAGTACATCCGTCAGAACCGTGGCACGAAGGTCATGTCGTCGTCCGACGTCAAGACCATCAAGTCCTACCTGCCCTACGGCCTTTGATCGGAGCACTGACACATGGCACGCGTTAAAAGGGGCGTCGTCGCCCACGCCCGTCACAAGAAGGTTCTTGAGCAGGCCAAGGGTTTCTACGGCCGCCGCAAGAACACCATCCGCACGGCCAAGGCCGCGGTGGACAAGGCCGGCCAGTACGCCTACCGCGACCGCAAGGTCCGCAAGCGTAACTTCCGCTCGCTCTGGATCCAGCGCATCAACGCCGCGGCCCGCATCGAGGGTCTGACCTACGCGACCTTTATCCACGGCCTTGACCTGGCCGGGATCGAGATCGACCGCAAAGTCCTGTCGGACATCGCGGGCAACGACCCCACCGCGTTTAAGGCCATCGCTGAGAAGGTTCGCGCCGCTCTGGCTTGAGGCCCGGGAGCCCTTGGCTCCTAAAGCATTCAAAGCCCTTCGGCCGAACCGCCGGAGGGCTTTTTGCTGTCCTCTTCCCGCGCCCTGTCACCCCCTCTAAGAACGCCGTGTCATGACCGCCAAACTCGAAGCCGACCTCACCGCCGCCATCGCGGCCGCCCCTGACCTCACGGCCCTGGAGGCCGTCCGAGTCTCGGCCCTGGGCAAGTCCGGGGCGATCTCCGACCTGCTCAAGTCGCTGGGGGGCATGTCCCCCGACGAGCGCCGCGAACAGGGCCCGCTGATCAACGGCCTGCGCGACCGCGTCGCCGCCGCCTTCACCGAGCGCAAGGCCGGCCTGGAAGCCGCCGAGCTGGACGCCCGGCTGGCGGCCGAGCGCGTCGATCTCTCCCTGCCGCCGGCGCCGCGCCGCAAGGGCGGGGTCCATCCCACCATGCAGGTGATGGATGAGATGATCGCCATCTTCGCCGACATGGGCTTCTCCCTGGCCGAAGGGCCGGACATCGAGACCGACTTCAACAACTTCACGGCGCTCAACTTCCCCCCCAAGCACCCGGCCCGGGAGATGCACGACACCTTCTTCCTGCCGGAGAACGAGCAGGGGGAGCGCAAGGTGCTGCGCACCCACACCAGCCCGGTGCAGGTCCGCGTCATGAACCGCACCAACCAGAAGCCGGCCGCCCCCTGGATCGCCTCAGGCCAGGAGCCGCCGATCCGCGTCATCGTGCCGGGCCGCACCTTCCGCAAGGACAGCGACCAGACCCACACGCCCATGTTCCATCAGATCGAGGGCCTGGTGATCGACAAGGCCATCCACATGGGCCACCTGAAGTGGACCCTGGAGACCTTCCTCGGCCGGTTCTTCGAGACCCCGGACGTGGTCACCCGCTTCCGCCCGCACCACTTCCCGTTCACCGAGCCCAGCGCCGAGATGGACGTGCAGTGCGACCGCTCGGGCGACGAGGTGAAGATCGGCCAGGGGACCGACTGGCTGGAGATCCTCGGCTGCGGGATGGTCCACCCCAATGTGCTGCGCAACTGCGGCCTGGATCCTGACGTCTGGCAGGGCTTCGCCTTCGGCTGCGGCGTCGACCGCCTGGGGGTGCTCAAGTACGGCATGCCCGACCTGCGCGACATGTTCGCCACCGATGTCCGCTGGCTGCAGCACTACGGCTTCTCGGCCTTCGCCGCGCCGAATCCCGCCACCGGCCTGAGCTGAGGAGAGCATCATGAAATTCACCCTCTCCTGGCTGCGCGAGCACCTCGACACCACCGCCTCCACCACCGAACTGGTGGAGGCCATGACCATGGCCGGCCTTGAGGTCGAGCACGTCGCAGACCCCGCCACCAAGCTTGCGGCCTTCACGGTCGCCAAGATCGTTGAGGCCGTGCAGCACCCCAATGCCGACCGCCTGCGGGTCTGCCAGGTGGACACCGTCGACGGCCGCAAGGAGATCGTCTGCGGCGCCCCCAATGCGCGCGCGGGCCTGACCACCATCTACGCCCCCATCGGCGCCTATGTGCCGGGCCTCGGCGTGACGCTGGTGGAGAAGCCAGTGCGCGGCGTGGTCTCCAACGGCATGCTCTGCTCGGCGTCCGAGCTGGAGGCCGCCAGCGAGTCCGACGGCATCATGGACCTGCCAGACGATCTCGCGGTCGGGACCCCGGCCGCCACGGCGCTGGGCCTGGAGGCGGTGATCGACTTCGAGGTCACCCCAAACCGCCCCGACTGGCTGGGCGTCGTCGGGATCGCCCGCGACCTGGCCGCCGCGGGCCTAGGGACCCTGAAGGACATCGCCGTCGCACCGGTCCCCGGGACCTTCCCCAATCCGATCGCGATCAAGCTGCCCGTGCCAGAGGCCTGCCCGGCCTTCTCGGGACGGCTGATCCGCGGCGTGAAGAACGGGCCGTCGCCGGCCTGGCTGGCCCAGCGTCTGACCTCCATCGGCCTGCGCTCCATCAACACCCTGGTGGATATCACCAACCTGATCACCTACGACCGCGCCCGGCCGCTGCATGTCTATGACGCCGCCAAGCTGACCGGCGGCTTCGTCGAGGCCCGCATGGGCCGCGACGGCGAGGAGGTCGCCGCCCTCGACGGCAAGACCTACGCCGTCACCCCCGATATCTGCGTCATCGCCGACGCTTCGGGCGCCATCGGCCTGGGCGGGGTCATGGGTGGCGAAAGCACCGGCTGCTCGGAAACCACCACCGACGTCTTCCTGGAAAGCGCCTGGTTCGACCCGATCCTGACGGCCCAGACCGGGCGCTCCACCGGCATCAATTCCGACGCCCAGTACCGCTTCGCTCGCACCGTCGATCCGCAGTCCCTGGTCCCCGGCCTCGAGCTGGCGACGAAGCTGATCCTGGAGCTCTGCGGCGGCGAGGCCTCAGAGGTCACCCTGGCGGGCGAGGCGCCCACGCCCCCCACCGCCATGACCTTCGACCACACCTATGTGAAGCGCCTCTCGGGTCTGGACATCGGCGACGCCCGGATCGACGAGATTCTCACCAAGCTCGGCTTCGCGGTGGCCGGCGACCAGGTCACCCCGCCGTCATGGCGCCGCGACGTCGAGGGCAAGGCCGACCTGGTCGAGGAAGTGGCCCGCATCCAGGGCTATGACGCCCTGCCCGCCACCCCCCTGCCCGAACTGGCGCCTGCCGCCGGCGGCGTACTCACTGCGCGCCAGGGCCGGGTCCGCGTCGCGCGGCGCGCCATGGCCGCCCGCGGCTATGCCGAGACCATCACCTGGAGCTTCACGGCTCGGGCGACGGCGAAACTGTTCGGCGGCGGCGATGCGAAGCTGGTGGTGACCAACCCCATCGCCTCCGATCTGGACTGCATGCGCCCATCCATCCTGCCCAACCTCATCGAGGCCGCGGGCCGCAACGCCCGGCGCGGCTTCCCAGACCTGGCGGCCTTCGAGATCGGCCCGCTCTATCGCGGCGACGTGCCGCAGGACCAGATGACCGTGCTGGCCGCCCTGGTCGCGCCCCACCCGCCCCGCCGCTGGGACGGCGCGAAGTCCGATCCGCTTTTCGACCTCAAGGCCGACCTGATGGCGATCCTGGAGGAGATCGGCGCGCCGAACCTGCAGGTGGTCCAGGGCTCGACCTCCGACTGGTGGCATCCCGGCCGCTCGGCCCGACTGCAGCTTGGCCCCAAGACCGTGGTGGCCGAGTTCGGCGAACTGCACCCGCGCGTGCTCAAGGCCCTGGACGTCGACGGCCCCCTGGTGGCCTTCGAGCTGAACCTGGACGCCATCCCGGAGGGCAAGCGGAAGTCCACCAAGACCAGGCCCGCCCTCGACATCTCGACCCTCATGCCGCTCAGCCGCGACTTCGCCTTCGTGGTGGGGTCCGAGGTGGCGGCCGGCGACCTGGTCCGTCCGATCCTGGCCGCCGACAAGGCCTTGATCGCCGACGCCCGGGTCTTCGACGTCTATTCGGGTCCCGGCGTGCCCGAGGGCTCCAAGTCAGTCGCCGTCGAGGTCCTGGTCCAGCCCCGCGATAAGACCCTCACCGAGCCCGAGATCGAGGCCCTCTCGGCCAGGATCGTCGCCGCGGCCGAAAAGACCGTGGGCGCCAAGCTGCGGAGCTGAGGCGGCCTATTCCCGATCCTGGGTCAGGCGCTCGCGGGCCTCGCGCTCGACATCGGCGACCAGGGCGTCGGCGGCGTCGTTCTTGGTCTCGACCACCGGGTGGGGCGCCGGCTCGTGCGCGCTGCCGGCCTTCAGGCCGAGGGCCGTGAACGCCTCGCCGCCTTCCTGGCCGAACAGGCTGCGCACCCGCACGTCCATCTGCGGGTAGGGGACCTCGATCTGGGCCGAGCGCAGGGCGTCCTCAATCGCCCAGGTATAGGCCGCGTGCATGGCCGCCGGGCGCTTCACCGCGTCGAAGGTAGGCCACACCACCAGCTCGAAATTCAGCGCCGAGTCGCCGAACCCGATCAGCCACACCTGGGTCTTGCGGTCCTCGGTCTCCGGCAGGGTGAAGGGTGTGGCGCGCGCGGCCTGGATCACCACGTCGCGCACCAGGGCCTTGTCCACCCCGTAGGCCACCGAGAAGGGCACATGGATCCGCCGGGTGCCGCCCTTCAGGGTCCAGTTGATCACCTGGCTCTCGATCAGCTTGGAATTGGGAATGACGACATTGAGCCCGTCATTGGTGCGCAGCCGCGACGCCCTGGGCCCCACCTCGACGATCACCCCGCGCACCCCGTTCTCCAGCTCGATGAAGTCCCCCACATGGACGTGGGGATCGAAGATCAGCACCAGGCCCGAGACGAACTCCCGCACGATCCCCTGCAGGCCAAGACCGACCCCCACCCCCAAGGCGCCGGCGAAGACCGCCAGTGAGGTCAGGTCGATCCCCAGGGTGGACAGAGCCACAAAGAACCCGGCCACCACCAGGCCATATCCCGACAGCTTCTCGACGATATAGATGATGGGCCGCCCGCCCCGGGCGCGACCGCGCCATCGGCTCAGGCCCCCCGACACCAGGCGGGCGGCGATGAATCCCGTTGCGACGATGACCGCGGCCACCGCGAGCTTGCCAGCTGGGACCAGCCATTGGCCGGTGGCGAACCAATCCCAGACCGTGGCCGACAGCTTCTCCAAGCGCGCACTCCCAGGGGCGCCCGGCGCTCAGGCGCCGGGACACAGCATTTCCGGAGCTACGCCTTGGAGGCCGGCGGGTTCCCGCCAACGCTCTTGAATCGCCCCAGGCATCATCCCATACATCCAACATGACCACGTCCAGCCCCGGCAAATCGCCCAAGCCCAAGCCCGTCCTCGAACGCTGGCTGGAGACCGGCCTGTTCCGGTCCCGCTGGCTGATGGCGCCCTTCTATGTCGGCCTCATCATGGCCCTGGCCGCCCTGGTCTTCGTCTTCTTCAACGAGGCGTGGCACGAGTTCCAGCACATCCCGACGATGAGCCCCGAGGAGGCCATCCTCATGGCGCTCTCCCTCATCGACCTGTCCCTGGCCGGCAACCTGCTGCTGATCGTCACCTTCTCGGGCTACGAGAATTTCGTCTCCAAGATCGACACCGGCGACGACGAGGACCGCCCCTCCTGGATGGGGACGGTGGACTTCTCAGGCCTGAAGATGAAACTGATCGCCTCCATCGTGGCGATCTCCGGCATCGCTCTGCTGCGGGCCTTCATGCGCCTGTCGGAGAACGAGCCGATCCCCGACCGGACCCTGGCGTGGCTGGTGGGCATCCACCTGACCTTCGTGGTCTCCGGCGTAATGCTGGCCCTGATGGACCTGCTGGCCTCCAAGACCGACAAGCACTAGCGCTTCAGGCGAAGTGGGAACCGGTTCGCCGCCCGGAAGCGCGGCAAACAAGGACCCGAGGCGGCCCTAGAAAGGCCAGGTCCGGCGTTTCCGGCTGAAGCCGAGATAGCCGATATTGGCGCCCAGGCGCAGGCCGACGCCGGCGCGGATCGGCGCCAGGATGACCTCGTCGGACTGCAGGTAGTTCACACCGAGCCCGCCCACGAGATAGGCGGCGCCCTCGACGCCCGGGAACCGTTGGAAGAGGATCTCCGGGTACTGGAGATTGTAGCAGAGGGTGAAGACGCGGCTGGCGTTGCCCCCCAGGTCCCAGCCCACCGAGGGGCCCTGCCAGTAGACCTCCAGCGGCGCGCGGTTCTTCATGTACAGCAGGCCCTTGCCGTAGCGGGCGCCGACCGAGATCGCGCCTGAGGCCTCCTGGCCGGCGATATAGGCCGTGGGCCGGCCGTTGTCGCGGAACACCCGCTCGATGGCCCCGCCCGCGGCCTCCGCCGTCACGCCCAGGAAGTCAGAGACGTTGTTGACCATCTCCTCGCGGGTGAACGGCTCGGCCGGAGCCTCTCCCGGATTGGGGTAGGTCTGATTTGGGTAATTCTGATTGGGATAGGCCGGCGGCGACGCCGGATAGGTGGGCGTCTGGTAGGGCCCGTTCTGGCCCGGCTCCTGCGCCTTGGCGGCCCCGGCGGCGCCCAGCGTGGCCAGGCCCGAAACGATCAGTGTGCGGCGATCCATGGAACGTCCTCGAGTGAAGGCGAAACAGCCTCCCATCCCCTGGCGTCATCAATGCGGCGGTCCAGCTTAACACCTGATTAAGCATGATGGCGCGGCAAGCACCCCTCCACCCTCGCAGGAGCGCCGGAATGTGGTAGAGGCTGGCGCACCATGAGCACCCCTCTTTCCAAAATCCGCAACTTCTCCATCGTCGCCCACATCGACCATGGCAAGTCGACCCTGTCCGATCGCCTGATCCAGGAGACCGGCGGCCTCACCAAGCGTGAGATGACCGAACAGGTGCTGGACAACATGGAGATCGAGCGCGAGCGCGGGATCACCATCAAGGCCCAGACCGTGCGCCTCGACTACACGGCCCGCGACGGCGAGACCTATGTCCTGAACCTGATGGACACCCCCGGCCACGTCGACTTCGCCTATGAGGTCAGCCGCAGCCTGGCGGCCTGCGAGGGCTCGATCCTCGTGGTCGACTCGAGCCAGGGCGTCGAGGCCCAGACGCTCGCCAACGTCTATCAGGCCATCGACAACAATCACGAGATCGTCCCCGTCCTCAACAAGATCGACCTGCCCGCCGCCGAGCCCGAGCGGGTGCGCCAGCAGATCGAGGACGTCATAGGTATCGACGCCTCGGACGCCGTGCTCTGTTCGGCCAAGACCGGCGAGGGCATCGCCGACGTCCTGGAGGCCGTCGTCACCCGCCTGCCGCCCCCCAAGGGCGACCGCGACGCCCCGCTGAAGGCCCTGCTGGTGGACGCCTGGTACGACCCCTATCTCGGCGTCGTCGTCCTGGTCCGCGTCCTCGACGGGGTGCTGAAGGCCGGGATGAAGGTGCGCATGATGAATGCGGGCGTCACCCACCAGATCGACCGCATCGGGGTCTTCAAGCCCAAGCAGACCGAGACCGGCGAGCTTGGCCCGGGCGAGATCGGCTACATCACCGCCCAGATCAAGCAGGTGGCCGACGCCGCCGTCGGCGACACCATCACCGATGAGAAGCGCCAGACGGCGACGGCCCTGCCGGGCTTCCGCGTCGCCCAGTCGGTGGTGTTCTGCGGCCTCTTCCCGGTGGACGCCGCCGACTTCGAGGACCTGCGCGCCGCTATCGGCCGCCTGCGCCTGAACGACGCCTCCTTCACCTACGAGATGGAGACCAGCGCGGCCCTGGGCTTCGGCTTCCGCTGCGGGTTCCTGGGCCTGCTGCACCTGGAGATCATCCAGGAGCGCCTCAGCCGCGAGTTCGATCTCGACCTGATCGCGACGGCGCCTAGCGTGGTCTACAAGATCGGCCTGAACGACGGCTCGGAGCTGGAGCTGCACAATCCGGCTGACCTGCCCGACCCGGTGAAGATCGCCACCATCGCCGAACCCTGGATCAAGGCCACCATCCTGACCCCGGACGAGTATCTCGGCTCGGTGATCAAGCTGTGCCAGGACCGCCGCGGCGAACAACGCGAGCTGTCCTATGTCGGCTCCCGCGCCCTGGTGGTCTACGACCTGCCGCTCAACGAGGTGGTGTTCGACTTCTACGACCGCCTGAAGAGCGTCTCCAAGGGCTACGCCTCCTTCGACTACGCCATCGAGGGCTACCGGGTCGGCGACCTGGTGCGGATGTCCATCCTGGTGAATTCCGAGCCGGTGGACGCGCTCTCCATGCTGGTCCACGCCGACCGCGCCGAGGCCAGGGGCCGGGGCATGGTGGAGAAGATGAAGGACCTCATCAGTCCCCACATGTTCCAGATCCCGATCCAGGCGGCCATTGGCGGCCGGATCATCGCGCGTGAGACCGTGCGCGCCCTGCGCAAGGACGTCACCGCCAAGTGCTACGGCGGCGACATGAGCCGCAAGCGCAAGCTGCTGGACAAGCAGAAGGCCGGCAAGAAGCGCATGCGCCAGTTCGGCAAGGTGGAGATCCCCCAGGAAGCCTTCATCGCGGCGCTGAAGATGGATGCGGATTAGGTTTCAGCAGGGCGGTGATCTTCACCTGCGCACCGCCCCTTGCCGCCGGGCCCCGCCCTCGCCTAGAAATCGCCCTCAAGCTTGGCTATGACGCCGGCCCGTCCTTGAGGAGTTCTCGAATGCGCAAGATCCTGGTTCTCGCCGCCGCCGCCGCCGCCCTGATGACCGCCGCCTGCAACACCATCGCCGGCGCCGGCCAGGACGTCTCGGCCGCCGGCCGCGCGGTCAGCGGCGCCGCCGACGACGCCAAGCGCTAGAGCCGCGGCTTCACGGCGTTATCTGGCGCCCGGTGGCGCGACCGTTGAGCCCGGGTTCGCGCAGCCCGTCCTGGAATTCATGAGCCTTCTCCGCGCCTTGCTCCCGATCAGGTTGCGCGGACGACGCCTTCCCGCTGGCGCGGTGGGACCTAACGACGCGCCCATCTGGGGGAACTTCAAGCCCCGCCTGGGATTGCGAAGATCATGTTCCCGATGCGACCGCCCGCCACCTTGGACTCCCAGGGTCCCGATACACATATGGCGGTCATGTCCCGTCATGAACGCCCCACCCTTGTCCAAGCCATGATCCGTGGCCTGCGCGGCCGCTGCCCCCATTGCGAGCGCGGCAGGCTCTATTGGAAGTACCTGAAGGTCGAGCCGCGCTGCCAGGTCTGCGGCCACGACATCGCCCAGTACCCCGCCGACGACGGCCCGGCCTATTTCACCATCCTGATCGTCGGCCACCTGCTGGTGGCGCCGCTGCTGCTGTTTCCGATCATCTGGCAGGCGCCGGCGGCGGTCATGCTGCCCGCCACCCTGATCCCCCTGGCGGCCGCGACCCTGGCCCTCCTGCCCCGGGTGAAGGGGGCCTTCATCGGCCTGCTCTACGCCCTGAAGGTCAAGGAGCAGGACGCTCATCTGCATACCGCTGATTTCGTCGACTAGGTCCGCTGGAGCGTGACAGCCTGAAGTGGGAACCGGTTCAGGCGGCCGTCACGCTCCTATCTTAGAAGGAGCCCTTTCCTTTCAGATTCCCTGGAAGGAAAGGGCTCCGGCAACCTTAACCGGCGGCGCCCGTTTTCAGGCTTGATCGCCTGGCCACCCGGCCAGGCTCTTGGGAGGCTTGAGCCATGTCGCTGGGGACCATTCTACTCATCATTCTCGTGCTCGCCCTGATCGGCGCCCTGCCCACCTGGGGTCACTCGCGCTCCTGGGGCTACTTCCCCTCCGGCGGCCTGGGCCTGGTTTTGGTGATCGTCCTGATCCTGGTCCTGATGGGCCGGATATAGCGCAAGCGCCCTTCGCGTAAGCGGCAAGACCCTCTAGCATTCCCCCCAAAGTGAGTTCGTTGGGGGGAATGCATGACGGTTACCGAGAGCGGCGGAGAACTTTCGTCGGAGGCCATGGCGCCGGGGCTCACCCCCATGCAGCGGTTCAGGGCCATCCTGGGCGGCTCGGCCGGCAACTTCGTCGAATGGTACGACTGGTTCGTCTACTCCTCCTTCGCTCTCTACTTCGCCAAGCACTTCTTCCCCAAGGGCGATGAGACCGCCCAGCTGCTGCAGGCCGCCGCGGTGTTCGCCGTCGGCTTCCTCGCCCGGCCCATCGGCGCCTGGTTCATGGGCCTCTACGCCGACCGCGCCGGCCGCAAGGCGGCCCTGACCGTCTCGGTCTCCATGATGTGCGCCGGCTCGTTCGCCATCGCCATCATCCCCGACTATTCGATGATCGGCACCGCCGCCCCCGTGGCCCTGGTGCTGGCGCGTCTCGTCCAGGGCCTGTCGCTGGGCGGGGAGTACGGCGCCAGCGCCACCTACATGTCGGAGATGGCCGGCAGGAAGCGCCGCGGCTTCTGGTCGAGCTTCCTGTTCGTCACCCTGATCCTGGGCCAGCTCACCGCGCTCGGCGTCCTCATCCTGCTGCAGAACATCCTGTCGCCGGAGGATCTCGCCCAGTGGGGCTGGCGCATTCCCTTCGCCATCGGCGGGGTCCTGGCCATCGTGGTGTTCTGGATCCGCACCGGCCTGGAGGAGAGCCAGTCCTACCTGACCGCCCAGGCCGAGGGCGCGGAACGCTCGCGGACCATGCTGCTGTTCGTGAAGTTCCCCAAGGAGACGGCGACCATCTTCGCCCTGACCTCGGCCGGGTCCTTGGCCTTCTACGCCTACACGACCTACATGCAGAAGTTCCTGGTCAACACCTCGGGCTTCACCAAGGACATGGCCACGGCGATCACGGCGGCCGCCCTGCTGGTCTACATGATCGCCCAGCCGGCCTTCGGGGCCCTGTCGGATGTCGTGGGCCGCAAGGCCACCCTGCTGGCGGCCTTCCTGCTCGGGAGCATCTTCACCTATCCCATCTTCTCGAGGATCGCCGTGACCTCCGACGCCACCATGGCCTTCGCCCTGATGTGCGCCCTGGTGCTGATCCTCTCCGGCTACACCGCCGTCAACGCGGTGCTGAAGGCCGAGCTTTTCCCAGCCCATGTGCGCGCGCTTGGTGTCGCCCTGCCCTACGCCACGGCCAACGCCATCTTCGGCGGCACCGCGGAATATGTCGCCCTGTGGTTCAAGAAGGAGGGGATGGAGAGCGGCTTCTATGTCTATGTCGCCTCCATCATGGCCATCGCCTTCCTGGTGGCGCTCACCCTGCGCGACACCAACAAGCACAGTCTGATCACGGAGGACTAGGGCATGCCGTTCTCGCCCCTGGACCTGACGGCGCTCCTCGTCTTCGCCGTCGCCTGGCTGGCCTATGAGCCCCTGCTCAAGGCCGCCGCCCGGGGCCGGGGCGCCATCAACACCGACCTGACCCTCATCCGGCTGACCTGGATGAAGAACATGGCCGGGCGCGAGAACAAGTTCATGGACGGCCAGCTGCTGGGCCACGTCCTGAACTCCGCCTCCTTCTTCGCCTCCTCCAACCTGATCCTGATCGCCGCCGCGGCCGGCGTGCTGTTCGGCGGTGAAAGCACCTTCCGCTCGGCCTCCAGCCTGGTGGTGATCAAGACCTCCACCCGCCTGCTGTTCGAGTTCCAGATCGCCCTGGTGCTGGTGGCGCTCGCCCGCGGCCTGCTCGACTTCATCTGGGCCATCCGCCAGATGAACTATTGCATCGCCGTGGTGGGCGCGGCGCCCGACACCGAGGACCAGGCCTTCAAGGACCACTATGGGGAGGCCGCCGCACGCCTGCTCAACCCGGCGCTCTCGGCCTTCAACGCCGGCGTGCGCGGCTACTATTTCGCCCTGGCGGCGGCGGCCTGGCTGTTCGGACCCATCAGCTTCCTGGTTGTCACCCTCGGCGCGGTCAGCCTGCTGATCTGGCGCCAACGCCATTCCAAGGCCGCCGCCGCCATCCGCGACCTGCGCACATTGCTGGGAACTGGTCCGGTTCCTCCCGCTGCGGGTGAGGAACGCTAGAGCCCCAGCTCTTTCCGCTTCGCCCGGGTCAGCTTTGCGGCGATCAGGGCATGGGCCGTCTTCAGCCAGTCGGCCGCCTCGTCGGGATCCAGCCTGTCCGGCTCGTCGAGGGACACCCACTTGGCCCGGGCCAGATAGGGGGCGGGCCTGGCCATCCCGCTCTCCGTCATCACCTCGTAGGCAAGATCCGTCGCCTTGAACATCAGCCGCCCGCCCAGGCCGACGATGGCGAAGATCTTGCCGCCCACCTTGTAGACGTCGCTGCCGCCCCACTGGACCACCTTGGTGGCCCCCGGGAAGCTCAGGGCGCAGGCTTCCAGCTGCGCCGGAGTCACGGGATCAGGCCCGGTTCGCGCCGGCTGGCCTTTTCGAACTCGGCAGGGGTCATGGCGGTCCTTGTGGCTGGAGACCTCAATATACGGCGAGGGTGCGCCATTTGCCCATCACCCGGCTGGCGTCGCGCGCAGGATATGACACTGTTATGCGAAAGTTCAGGGAGGCGAAGATGGGTGACAGACTGCGCGGGGCGCTGGTCCTCGGGGCGATGCTCAGCCTGGCCACGACAGGCGTCGCCTGGAGCGCCGGCGGCGGTGGCGGGGGCGGCGGTGATATGCCCAGCATGTCCGCCCCGACCTACGATCCGGCCGCCGAGTACGTGAAGGGCGTCGAGGCCCTCAACGCCAGCAAATTCAAGGACGCCGAGCGCGCCCTCGCCAGGGTCGTCGCCGTCCTGCCCCAGAACGCCGAGGCCTGGCGCCTGCTGGGCCTCGCCAACGCCGGCCAGAACGACCTGAAGGGCGCGCGCCGCGCCTATGAGAAGGCCGTGAAGCTTGAGCCCGACAACATCGAGGCCCGTCGCGGCCTCGGGGTGGCCCTGGGCGGTCTGAAGGACGCCAAGGCGCAGGCTCAGCTGGACTGGCTGAAAGCCCGCGCCCTGGCCTGCGGAACCTGCGGCGACGCCCCCGCCGTCGGCGCGGCGGTGAAGGCCGTGGAGAGCGCCATCGCCGGCGCCGCGGTGGCGGCCTCCGGCTCGCTGCAGTTGGCTGGCCCCGCCGCCGGGGACCGCGCCTATCTGGCCGCCGTCAGCCTGATCAATGAGCGCCGCTATGATGAGGCCCTGGCCTCCCTGGCCGCCGCCCGGGAGGCCCTGGGGCCGCACCCCGACATCCTCACCTATCAAGGCTACACTTGGCGCAAGAAGGGCCAGCCCGGGCAGGCCGAGGCCTATTACCGCCAGGCCCTGGCCATCGCGCCCGACCATCGCGGGGCCACGGAATATTACGGCGAGCTGAAGGTGGAGCGCGGCGACCTGGCCGGGGCGCGGGTCATGCTGGCCCGCCTCGACCGCATCTGCGCCTTCGGCTGCGCCGAGGCCGAGGAGCTCCGTCGCTGGATCGACGCCGGCCGCGAACCATCAAGCTAGCCGCCGCCTTCGCCCTCTTGGGGATCGTCGTGGCCCAGGCGGCCGATGCGCCCCTGCGCGCCCAGGCCTGGCTGGCGCCCCAGGCCGATCTCGTGCGCGCCCTGACCACCGCCCCGCCGGAGTGCCTGTCGCCCGCGACCGGTCCTGAGGCCCGCCTCGCCGTGGAGGTGGGCCGCGCGGCCTTCCGCACCCCGACCGTCCTGGGGGGCCAGGCCGCCCGCGCCGGCCTGACCTGCGAAACCTGTCACCGCTCAGGCCGCGACAATCCCGCCTTCCTGTTCCCCGGCGTCTCCGGCCCGCCCGGCACGGCCGACGTCACCTCGTCCCTGTTCAGCTCCCATCGCGGCGATGGCGTCGATGACCCCCGGCCCATCCCCGACCTCAGCGGCGGCCCGAGCGGACTCAAGGTCGCGCCTGCGGACCTGCCACCCTTCATCCACGGCCTGATCACCCAGGAGTTCGACGGCCGCGAGCCGCCCGCCGCTGTGCTGGCCGGACTGGTCGCCTATGTCCGAGCCCTCTCGCCCACCGCCTGCCCCCGAGCCGGCGCCGTCCCCGTCACGGTGGCCAGCCTGATGTCCGACGCGCGGCGCGCCATCGCCGCCGCCGACGCCCTGGCCGCCCGTGGCGACCGCCCCGCCGCCGGAGTGATGATCGCCGCGGCCCGCGCGCGGCTCGGCCTGATCGACGAGCGCTACGCCGCCCTGCCCCGCGAGCGCCGGCGCCTGCGGGCCGCCGACGCCCGCCTGGCCAAGGTCGCCCAGGCCCTGCGCGAGGACAGCCCCGACGCCCGGCGACGGCTGGCCGATTGGTCCGCCGACAGCGTGAAACTGGAGGCCGCCCTCACCCGCCGCGAGGCCCGCTCCCTGTTCGATCCCAACCATCTTGCCGCGAGGCTCGGACGCCGCTTGCCCGGGCGAGCTTCCTGAGTATATTGCGCGCCTTCGCGACCGACCTCCGGGCCGTTCGCGACGGCCGGTGAGGTGGCGGAGTGGTCGATCGCGCACGCTTGGAAAGCGTGTTTAGGTGAAAGCCTAACGAGGGTTCGAATCCCTCTCTCACCGCCAAAAGCTTCTGATAAAATAGGCTGGTGACGCTGGGTGTCGTCCTTGACCCCCGCGTTCGGTGATGGCGCGCCTGCAGAGCCGGGCCCAGGGATATGCCTCAGCGCGGAGCGCGGCGGTTGTGCGACACACGCCATGATGCTCGCCATGACACGGGAGACAGCGTCACCCTTGGGCGGTCGCCCACAGGCTGCGGACCTAGCTCGACCCGGACGTCAGTCTTGCCGCCAAAGCTACCGGTCAGGAAATCAGACCGCCAATTGAGGTGTTCGGCCGGGCACGGGGGCGACGGCTCGAACAGGCGATCGCAGGGCAGCATGTCTTCGGGAAATTCCTTGGGTTCGATGTCACCGGTGGCGAGGCCGGCCAAGAAATCGGTTAGGCCGCAGTCGAACGCCTCAAACTCCCCCATCCCCCGGTCCCAGACCACGACACCCCACGCATCCGGCGGCCCGTGTGGCAGCCAGAGGAGATAGTCCCCAAAGTCGGTCTTCCCGAAGGGCAGTAGTCCGCCAGGCTCTGGCCACAGGGGATACGGACGATCCTGAATGTCCCGAAGCGTGTCGCAGATCACCCGCACCTCGGACTGAAGCCGGACATAGGGGCTCCAGAACACCGGGACATGGATTCCCAGGAACTCCATGAAATCGCCGCACCCATAGAGCCTGACGAAATCCTTGTAGTCTTGTGGCAGCGGCGTACCGAGGTCGGCTTCGATCGCTTCCCACGGGCCGAGATAGGCTTCGTCCGGCGCCGCCGGCGGCGGAACCACCCTGATCAGGTTCTCGATCGTCACTCGCGCTTCTTCCCTGCCGGATTTTCGACGATCCGGGCGACAGGCGCGCCGCGAGTCCCGAGCGCCGCCAGCAGAACCCTCGCAGGCGGAAGCACGCCCGGATTGTATAGTGGCATCGCTGTATACTCGATAACTTCTCCCGCCAGGACCCTCCGCTTCATCTCGTTTTCGAAGCGCGCCATCAGCGATGAGTTGGTTGGATTTTGCGTAAGGGTGACGAGATCAAGTGGGCCCCGCCCTGAACCCCCAAGCTGCTTCGCATGCAGGTGGCCCCTCGCTTGGTTGTGCGTTCTGCCGTTGCCTTGCCAACCCGGCGGGGTTTGGCGACGATTGGCCTTAGTCCCGGAATCGACCGTCGACGACGTTAAGGTCGCTACCAAACCCGTTGCCTGTCCTAGCGAAGTCGGCCGGCCATGTCTGACCTCCGGCTGCTTGACCAAGGGCGGAGCCAAGACTGGCCGCCTTGATGTCGGCATCCGTGGGACCAACGCCAGACGGGACGTTGCGCCCATCATTGCCGCGTCGACCACGCTTCCCACCATCAGCGCTCCATCGCGCGCCTGAGGTGATCTCTTCGCCAGCGTGGCGATCGCATAGGCAGCGCTTCCGAGTGGATTGTTTGCCATGAACATCGCGCGCCTCGCCATCCGCTGCCGATTTGCGAATTCGGCGGGTGAAAGCAAAAGATCACCAATTGGGACCAGGACGTTGGCGCGCCCGTTGTCTGAACCTTTGTAAGTTCGACCGCCGATCGTGACGTATGGGTTTGGACGAGCCGCCCGGTTGAGAAGAGCGAGACGACTGTCGATAGGTGGGAATGTCGCGGCAGCCAGGGCAGGTAGCGGCGTCTTCGCACCTTGGCTCGGCAGATGCTTGCGCGCCAAATCGTCGTATGGTTCCGCCGCGGGATCGGGAAGAGATCGCGGCTTTCCCTTTGCGATCTTCGTCACTGATCACCTCTTCGTCTATGACATGGACGGGTCCGCGCTTAGCCGCCACCGGCCAGGCAAACTTGCCACAAGCTTCTCGATTATACAAGAACAAAACAAGAACGTTGTGAGTGGGGAATGGTCCTCTGGTCGGCCAGCCATCGACCGAAGCCGGTCAGCGTGCGGTTCTAGATTGCGCTCGGTCGCCGACGTTCCGGGAGACCGCGCAATCTGCTGACCCCCCGCCCCGCTGGGGCCCCCAAGCGCCCGCCGATTCGTGGCGCTGGTCCCCATCGTCCAGAGGTCTGAAGACGCCCGGGAACCAGTCCGCCCTGCATCCACGGCTCGGCCATGCCGATGCGATCGCAGCCAAGGGCTGCTCTAGCCCTGCACCATCGCCAGCCCGATCAGGATGGCGTTGGCAGCGACGAAGGCCGCCACGATGCCCAGCGACACCCTGGCGTCCCAGGTTCGGACCCGGTCCGCATCAACCGGGCCGTTGCCGAGGCGGAAGGCGAGCACGCTCCAGCCCGTGGCCAGCATGATCAGCGCGAGGACCACGACGTGGAGCTGGTCCAGCAGATAGAGGCCCTCGTGCGGCCCGATCAACTGCTCGAGCGACAGGAAGCTCAGCACCACCGCGAAGACGCCGGTGCCAAGCGCGGCGAGCCGGCCCAGGAAGAGCTCGCTGTCCACAACGTCCAGCGCCAAGCACATCAGACCCAGGATCGCGGCTATGTAGAGGACGAAGGTGGCCTTCACGAAGTTGCCGAGCCGGGCGCGATTGGCCACGATCTCCATGCGCAGGGTGGCGTAATAGCTTGCGCCGTCGGGGAGGGACGGGTCGCCGAAGGTGGTCGGATGCATGGCGACGCCCGCCGTGTTACGAAACCCGGTCAGCCGCCACCCCGGCGCCTTCACCCCCGGGTCGAGGCCCGAGTTGCGGCTGTCGGCGACATAGCGAAGGCTCCGTTCGTCCAGGACCGCCTCCTCCACCAGGATCTCCAGAGCCTGGCGGTCGAAGGGATAGTTCTGGAGGTCGAAGTCCTGGCGGAAGACGCCGGAGATCTTGCGCGTCGACCACCACTTGCCCCCCCTTTGCAGGGTGGCGTCGAGGCCCTCCTCGGTCTCCGCGGCGTTCAGGAATTCCAGGCTCTCAAGCGGGTTCAACTCGCGCTCGGGACAGACGCTCCACATCCAGAAGTCTGCCTTGAACGTGCCCTCAGCGGCGTTGATGTCGTGCACGGACACGAACCAGGCGCCCAGGCGGCAGGTGATGGCCGGCGTGGGGGCGGCCAGGGCCCGGACGGGTGCAGCCGCCAGCATCAGCAGCCCCAGGATCGCCAGGATCGCCAGGGCGAGCGCACGGTGCGGAAACTTCATGGTCAGCTATTGGCAGACCTTGGCGTGGATGGCGCTCGCCCCGGAGCCCGGCGTAATCGGCTTGACCGCGCCTGACGCAGGCTGATTCCATAACACTGCGCCCGCGGCGTCGTAGGCGACATTGCCGAGATCGGAATAGACATTCCCGGCGCAGTTGATGGACATCTTCTCCACCATGGCGCTGACCATCACCGACCCAGAGGCCTGCGGCGGGTTGAACTCCGCCCGCATTACGGCGGTCACCACGCCGTTCGCGCGGGTGACGGTGGCCGGGTCATAGAAGATGGTCTCGGGGCCCGTCACGGCCAGGGGGGTCCACGTCTGGGCCTGAGCGGCGGCGGCGCCAAGCAGCTGGCAACCCAAGCCGAGAACAAGAAGGCGGCGCATGAATATCTCCTGCCGTTTACTCAGTTCGGTCGGCAAGAATGCCGATTGGCGAGCCGACAGCAAGACCGGCCCTACCCGGATCGTGGGCCTATGCAATCCCTGATGGCTCTCCCCACGAGACACAACTCGCTAGATTGCAAAACATCGTTATGCGGGCTTGCCGAGGGGTAGCCTCGCCGGTCTATGGTCAAGCTTGGGGGGCCGGGACCATGATCCACATTTCCGAGGCGGCGAACTCGCGGCGCAACCGGCTGATCTTCCGCTGCGTCCTGGAGTTCCTGCTCGACGAAGGCCGCAGGCTGATCGACCGGCACGGAGGCGGCTTCACCCGGGGCGTTGTCCATATGGCCGTGGCGCAGGCTTCCCGGAGCCCGGGCGGAAATGTTCGCGGCGGCATCAGTGTCCGGGCTATCGCTCAGTCCCTCGGGCTCGCCTATGAAACCACCCGCCGCCAAGTCGCGGTCCTTGAGTCCGCGGGTCTTGTCAGCCGAGCGGGGGACTCCGGGGTCACGATAGCCGCAGGGGCTCCCGCACCGCCTTTGACTTGGGACCTGGAGCGATGCGAGGGCCTGCGCCGCCTGATCGCCGATCTCAAGGGTCTCGGCTACGCTTTCGATCCTGGCCCTGGCGCCACACCGCAGCGGGACGAGGACCTGGCTGCGCCCCTGGGCGCTCTTCTGGACGCCTTCATTTTGCGGGTCCTGGAGGCCGGCGTCGCCCCTTACGGCTCGATGCTGGACGCCTTGATCTTCTCCGGCTTGATCACGACGAACGCCGGCGACATCACCTATGATCGCGAACTCGCTCAGAAGTACGCTTGGTCCAATAGTCCGCCGCCGGATGAGCTGCGCCGGCCGGTCACCATAGCCGAGCTTTCGGAGAGGCTGGGCCTCCACCACGAGACCATCCGCCGCCATGTCGTGCGCTATGTCGCTCAAGGCTATGTGGCGCGCACGCCCGGCGGCTACCTGTCGAGCATGAGCCGGCAACAGTCGCCGGAAATCCTGCAGGGCGGCCAAATCATCGTTCAGCGCTTCCTGCAACTGGTCCAGGCCGCCCGCCAGATGGGGCTGGACGTCGAGGCCATCAGCCCCAACGTCCGCGCGCCCACCCGGCGCGGGGTGACGCTAGCGACTTAGAAGTGCGCCTTGAGACCTGCCGAGACCACCCCATTGCCGTACCCGGCAAACGCATCGCGCCTGACGAGCGCTCGCTTGCGACGTCGCAGGCTGACGGGTGTTCCGGCCCGATGGAAACCTGGCGGCCTGTCGCCCGCGCGCCCTAGAGCCTGATCCGTTGAGGTGGAATCGCTTCGCGATTCCGCCGATGCGGTGGATCAGGCTCCAGATATAAGCG
>NZ_JAOTJD010000027.1:0-63824 GCF_042714595.1 Phenylobacterium ferrooxidans
GGAGAGCCGGGACCCAGGGGCCGCAATCAATCCCCCTGGGTCCCGGGTCTCCCCTGTGGGTCGCCCGGGATGACGGGCGTTGTTCACGCCCGCAAGGGGAGAAGGGTTCGCGGCTCTAATATGCGAACGCCTCGAAGACCTTGCTGGCGTCGCCGGCCCAGGGGCCGTTGTACAGTTCGAGAAGCCGTTCGGCCGGGGTCACGCCGCTGTCGGCGATTTCTTCCAGTTCGGTGAGATAGCCGGTCTCGTCGATCATGCCGCCGTTCAGGCGGTTGCGGTTCTTCAGCCCTTGGCGCGCGATCGCCACCATGTCCTTGGCGACGTCCTGTACGCTGCGGCCGTTGACCTGAGCCTTCAGCCCGATACGGGCCACGTCGGCGCGCAGGCGCTCGTGATCGTCCACTGACCAGTCCTTGCAGAGGTCCCAGGCCGCGGCCAGCGCCGCCTGGTCGTAGAAGATCCCGGTCCACAGGGCCGGCAGGGCGCAGAGCCGGCCCCAGGGCCCGGCGTCGGCGCCGCGCATCTCTAGGTACTGCTTCAGGCGCACTTCCGGGAACAGGGTGGTGGTGTGGTCGGCCCAGTCCTTGATGCTGGGGCGCTGGCCCGGCATCTCCGGCAACTCGCCGGCCATGAACTTGACGAAGGATTTGCCGGCCAGATCGATGTACTTGCCGTCGCGCTTGGCGAAGTACATCGGCACGTTCATCGCGTAGCGGGCGTAGGTCTCGTAGGTGAACCCGTCTTCGAAGACGAAGCCCAGCATGCCGGTGCGGTCCGGATCGGTGTCGGTCCAGATCCGCGCGCGGCTCGACAGCCAGCCCGACGGCTTGCCCTCGACGAAGGGCGAGTTGGCGAACAGGGCGGTGACGATGGGCTGCAGGGCCAGGCTCGTGCGGAACTTGGCGATCATGTCGGCCTCGGAGCCGAAGTCGAGATTGGCCTGCACGGTGCAGGTGCGGAACATCATGTCCAGGCCCAGGCCGCCGACCTTGGGCATGTATTCCCGCATGATCTTGTAGCGGCCCTTGGGCATCACCGGGACCTCGTCACGCTTCCAGATCGGCGTGTGGCCGAGACCCAGGAAGCCCAGCCCCAGCTCGTCGGCCACGACCTTGACCTCCTGCAGGTGGGTCCCGGTCTCCTCGCAGATGTCGTGCATGGTCTCCAGCGGCGCGCCGGACAGCTCGAACTGGCCGCCGGGCTCCAGGCTCACATTGGCCTTGCCGCGTTCCAGGGCGATGATGTGCTCGCCCTCGTAGACGCCCTTCCAGCCAAAGCGGGTCAGGCCGTCCAGCAGCGCCTTGATGCCCTTGGGCCCGTCATAGGCGACCGGCTCGTGGCTCCCCAGGCGAAACACGAACTTCTCGTGCTCGGCGCCCACCCGCCATTGGTCGGCCGGCTTCTCGCCTTCTTGGAACCAGTGGACCAGATCCTCGAACGTGAGGGGTCGGTCGTCGCCCAGGACGTCGGCCATATGTATCTCCCCAACCCACACAGACACGCCGAACGGGCGTCGATCCCAAGCGGCGGCGATCTTTACGCCGTTCACTCAGGTGGGCGCAATTCTCCAAAGCTCAAGATGTTCGCCAGTCCCCCAGCGAAGCTTGCCACAGGGTCATGGCGCTGATCGCCGCGGTGTCGGCCCGCAGGATCCGGGGGCCTAGTGTCGCCGGGACCGCGAAATCCAAGCCCCGCAAGCGTTCGCGCTCGGCGGCGGAGAACCCGCCCTCCGGACCGATGAGGATCGCCCAGGGTTCAGAAACCCCACCGGAGAGCGCCTCCGTCACCGGTTGCGCGTCGCCCGCCTCGTCGCAGAACAGCAGCCGGCGGCCGCTCCAGGCCTTCAGCAGCCGGTCCAGCTTCACAGGTTCAAGGATTTCCGGCACGTCCAGCCGGCCGGTCTGCTCGGCGGCCTCCACGGCGATGGCCTGCAGCCGGTCCACCCGCACCCGGTCGGCGTTGGTGCGCTCGGTCAGCACCGGCTGGACCCGGCGCGCGCCCAGTTCGGCGGCCTTCTCGACGATGGTCTCCAGCCGCCCGCGTTTGACCACCGCGATCACCAGGTCGAGGTCGGGCCCCATCGCCTGGGCCCGTTCCAGCCGGTCGGCCCGCAGAATCACCCGGCGCTTGCCGGTCTCGATGATGGTGGCCCGCCACTCCCCATCGCGGCCGTTGAACACCAGCAGCTCGTCGCCCACCCCCTGGCGCATCACCGCGGCCAGGTAGCGGCTCTGGCCGTCGTCCAGCGGCAGGGCGAGCGTGGCGGCGAGATCGTGGGGCACGAAGAGGCGGATCATCGGAGGGTTCTAGTGCTGCCCGGCCTGGGAGGAAACGCCTCACCAGCTGACCGTCGGCCCAGCTTCACCAACGGGCTTGCATTCTGGACTGAACGGTCCAGAATATCTCAATGGCCCGGCCCCTCGAATTCGATCGTGACGCCGCCCTGGACCGGGCGATGCGGGTGTTTTGGCGCCAAGGCTACCAGGCCGCGTCCCTCCCCGATCTGCTCGCCGAGATGGGGATCAGCCGCAGCAGCCTCTACGCCGCCTTCGGCGACAAGCGCGGCTTGATGCTGGAATGCCTGGACCTGTTCGCCGCCCGGACCCTGCAGATCCTGGCCCGCGCCCGCAACGGTCAGCCGCCCCTGGAGGCGCTGCGCCGGTTCTTCGACCGCAGCGTCGTCGACCCGCCCGGCGGCAAGGCGGAATGGGGCTGCCTGCTGGTGAACACGGTGCTGGAAATGGCCGAGGTCGATGACGGGCTCAGCGCCCAAGCCGCTATGCGGCTGGCGCAGGTTCAGGCCGGGTTCGAGGCCTGCCTGCGGGACGCCGGCTGCCCGCCGGGCCAGGCCGATGAACTGGCCGCCTTCCTGATGCTGGTCAACCAGGGCCTGCGGGTGTCCAGCCGCCGCGCCCAGCCCCTTCAGGCCCGCCGCGACCAGATCGCCACCACCTTCCGCGTGCTCAGCGCCGCCATTCCCACCGAGGTCGCCTCGACATGAAACCCGCCGTCCAGATCGAAGTCCTGCGCGAACTGATGACCCAGCTCGACGAGGGCGTGAACGCCGACGCCGGCGGGGTGATGTCCTGCCCGGCCAGCACCTACACCTGCCCCGACCTTGCCCGACGGGAGTGGGAGACCTTCTTCCGCGGTCACCCGCAGATCGTCGGCATGACCGCCGACCTGCCCGAGCCGGGCAGCTTCATAACCTGCAACGATCTCGGCATCCCGATCCTGGTGACCCGGGACAAGGCGGGCCAAGTCCGCGCCTTCCTCAATTCCTGCCGGCATCGCGGGCCGATGGTGGAACAGGCCCGCCGGGGCCAGAAGTCGCGGTTCTCCTGCCCCTTCCACGCCTGGACCTATGACGCCACAGGCGCCCTGGTCGGCGTGCCCCAGGAGGACCAGTTCGGAACCATCGACAAGAGCTGCCTGGGCCTGATCGAGCTGCCGGCCGCCGAGCGGTTCGGCTTCCTGCTGGTCCATCCCGATCCGAAGGGTGTGATCGACACCGAGACCCTGTTCCAGGGCGTCGCCGAGGATCTCGAGCACTGGGACTGGGGCCGCTACGTCCTGGCCCACGAACAGAACCTGGACATGAAGTTGAACTGGAAACTGGCCACCGACACCTTTGGCGAGACCTACCATTTCAAGCGCCTTCACAAGGACACCCTGGCCAACAACTTCCACGGCGACGTGCTGTCCTACCGGTCCTACCAGCGCAACCACCGCATGGTCCTGTGCCTCAAGGGTATCGACGATCTGCGAGGGCGGCCCGAAGATGACTGGACCATCGAGCAGGGCGGCTTCCCGGTCTATTTCCTGTTCCCCAACGTGGTGGTGAACGTCGGTAACAAGCGGATCGCGGTGGTGCGGGTCTATCCCGACCCGGAAAATCCCGGCCGCTCGATCTCGCAGATCAGCTACTATTTCGACCCCGAGGTCCTGGCCGAGAATCCGGGAATGGGCATGCTGTTCTCCGAAGGCTTCACCGCCGTGGTGGCCGCCGAGGACTACGCCACCGCCGAAACCACCCAGCGAGCCCTCGCCGCGGGCCTGCAGGACCAGCTGCTGTTCGGGCGCAACGAGCCGCCTCTGCACCACTACCACAACACCTTCCGACGGGCCCTCGGGATGGAGCCCCTGCCGGTGACCTAGATGCGCGCCGCCGACCGTGGGGACACGCACGACCTAACCGACCGAACCTGACGCCCAGACAAGTCGTGTGTGTCCCTACTTTCCGAAAGCAGACCTTGAACTTCCGCGCCCGAAGCGGACTCAGCGAATGTCTCCCGAGGGTGAAAACTGTCCCAGGCCCGATGCCTGAAAGCGGACCTCTACCCCCCATCCGATAGAGCCGAATGGCCTTATCGGGGGCATCAAGATGCTCCTAGAGAGCGGCCTCCACATCATCGATGTAGCTCCGACATCTCCCCCCCGGGGCCCGGCGTTGACCTAGTGACACTATACGTGCCACAAAATCGTCCAACGTCGGTAGTCTGACCTAGAGATCCTCATAATGCAGTTGAACCGATGGGCAGGAAGCTTTGCCGCGGGTCTGTTGCTGATGACTCTGCCGGGGGCGCCGGTGGCGGCCCCCATCGCGGCTGCGCCCAAGCGCCCCAATGTGGTGCTGATCCTGGTGGATGACGCGGCCCTGATGGATTTCGGGGCCTTCGGGGGCGAGGCGCGCACGCCCAATATCGACCGGCTGGCGGCGCGCGGCGCCATGTTCACGGGGTATCACACATCGCCTCTGTGCTCGCCGTCGCGGGCCATGCTGCTGACCGGCGTCGACAATCATCGTGCGGGCGTGGCGACCATCGAAGAGGTGCTGCCGGCCTCGCAGCGGGGCAAGCCGGGCTATGGCCTGCACCTTGAACCTGGCGTTCTGACCGTCGCCGATCGGCTGAAACAGGCTGGCTATCGTACCTTGATGGCCGGCAAGTGGCACCTGGGGCATGGCGAAGGTCAGCTGCCGAACGGCCATGGCTTTGACCGCTCCCTGGCCCTGGACGCGTCGGGCGCCGACAACTGGGCGGCCAAGCCCTACATGCCCTATTACGCCGACGCGCCATGGTTCGAGGACGGTGTGCGCGCCCGCATGCCGGCCAACTACTATTCCTCTGACCTGCTGGTCGACCGGATGATCAGATACCTGGACGAGAAACCGGCCGGGGCCCAGCCCTTCCTGGCCTATCTGGCGTTTCAGGCGGTGCACATACCGGTGCAGGCGCCGCGCCAGTTCTCCGACCACTATCGCGGCCGCTTCGATGGTGGCTGGGCTGAGCTCCGCCGTCAGCGCGCTGAGCGGGCGCGGGAACTGGGCATACTGCCGCCCGGGGCGCCGGTGCAGGACATGCCCCAGCTCGCCAAGGCCTGGGAGAGCCTGTCCGAAGCCGACCGGCGCACCTATGCGCGCAGCATGGAAGTCTATTCCGGCATGCTGGAGGCGATGGACGCCAGCATTGGTCGGCTGATCCGTCGTCTCGGCGAGCGGGGAGAGCTTGAGAACACCTTGTTCGTGGTGACCTCCGACAATGGGCCGGAACCCAGTGATCCCGTCCATGCCCCCGGCATGGGCCTGTGGATGGCCCAACATGGCTATGACCGGAACCTGCAAACCCTGGGGGAACGGGGCAGCCTCAACTATATCGGCCCTGAATGGGCTGCGGCGATCTCCTCCCCCGGGGGGCTGTACAAGTTCTACACCTCCGAAGGCGGCATCCATGTGCCGCTGATCATGTCGGGTCCCGGGATCGCGCCAGCCACGCGGGTAACCTCGGCGACGTTTGTGACCGATGTCACGCCGACCATACTCGACTTCGCCTCGGCGCCGCCGGCCCCGGCCAAAACGGTATCCCTGGACGGGCGCAGCCTCCGGCCGGCGCTGGCTGACAACGCGGCCACCGCCCACCCCGACGACGAGGCAGTGGGGATGGAGGTCTCGGGCAATGCGGCCCTGTTTCGCGGCGCCTGGAAGATCGTGCGAAACATGGCGCCGGTTGGCGATGGGCGATGGCGATTGTTCAACATGGAGGCCGACCCAGGCGAAACCCGCGACCTTTCCGGCGACCAGCCCGCCGTGTTCAAATCCATGCTGGCCGACTACGCGGCCTATGAGCGCCGGGTCGGGGTGCAACCTCTACCCGAGGGCTATAACAGCATGAAGCAGGTCGCCGTGAACGCCATTCAGCGTCAGCTCGGCTTCGCCTTGCCAGCCTTTGGGGCCATCATTGCGGGGCTGGTCGCTCTGGTCGCCGGCGGTAACTGGCTCAGGAGACGGAAGCGCGCGGCATGACGGACCAGCCCTATGAGCTGCACGGGCTGAAGCTTTCCTATTTCACCGGCAAGCTGGAAGCCTATCTGCGCGCCAAGGGGATCGCGTTCACCTTTGTGGAAATGGACACCGCTGACTTCCGGCGATGCGCGAAGGAAACCGGGGTCGCCCAGATGCCGCAATTGCGGACCCCGCAGGGCGACTGGCTCACCGACACCACGGCGATCATGGCGAGGTTCGAGGACCAGGGGATGGAGCCGCAGTTTCGCCCCCTGGCCGCCACCGGCGCCTTCTTAAGCCGCCTGTTGGAAGACGCCTTCGACGAATGGCTCTGGCGCCCGGCGCTCTATTATCGCTGGGCGTTTGAGGAGGACTCCCGGCTCATGGGCCGCCAGATTGCGCGGACCATGCTGCGAGACGTGCCGGCGCCCCTTTGGATACGGAGCCTGGTGATCACCACACGGCAGAAGCGGGAGTACCTGCGCGCCGACGGCGTGACCCGCGACAATGGCCCGGCCGTTGAAGGGCACTATCTGGCGGTGCTGGACATGCTGGAACCGGTCCTGGCCGCCCAGGCCTTCCTGTTTGGCGATCGACCCTGCGAGGCCGATTTCGGTCTGTTCGGTCCGATGTTCCGTCACTTCTCCCACGACCCGACCCCAGCGGCCATCCTGCGCGAGCGGGCTCCCAATGTCCTGGCCTGGACCGCACGCCTGTGGGCCGCGACGCCGGAGACTCTGTCTGGCAGCCTCAGGGTCGGAGATCCGCCCGGCGATCTCGATCCGCTGCTGCGCTGCATAGGGGCAGATTATCTGCCCTATCTGGCCACCAATCTGGCGGCGGTGGCGAGCCATGCCCCCAAGGTAAGCTTTGAGAGTTTCGGGGCCCGCTTTGAAATTCCGGCCTCTCCCTATCGGGCGGCCTGCTGGCTGGACCTCCGCCGACAGTTCGCCGCCCTGTCTCCTGGGGAGCAGTCGGCGGTATCGGCGCGGCTTGGCGGCGCCGGCGGCCTGGACGGCACAGGGCCAGACCTTGGCCTGTCGGCGCCGGCGTCTGGGCGCAGGATCGCGAACCGTCATTGGATGTGAGGGGTGAGGGCGCTACGGGTCGAAGCCGACGCCCCGGATAAGTAGCGCGTATTCCCACTTTCGACCCCCCTGGCGCACGCCCCGCCACAAGGACTAGGCTCAGCCCATGTCCAAATCCGATAAGTCCGACAACGGCCTCAACGATCTCGAACAGGCCCAGCTCGCCCTGGTGCGCTTCCAGCAGAAGGCGATGGAGAGCGGCGCCAAGGTGCTGATCATCTTCGAGGGCCGCGACGCGGCGGGGAAGGACGGCACGATCAAGCGCCTGACCGAACACCTGTCGGTGCGCGCCACCCGCGTGGTCGCCCTGCCCAAGCCCTCGGACCGCGAGCGCAGCCAATGGTATTTCCAGCGCTACGTGCCCTACCTGCCGGCGGCCGGCGAACTCGTGATCTTCAACCGCTCCTGGTACAACCGGGGCGGCGTGGAGCCGGTGATGGGCTTCTGCACGCCCGAGGAGCACGAGACCTTCCTGCGTGACGTCTCCGCCTTCGAGGCCATGCTGGTGGAAAGCGGCGTCAACATCGTCAAGCTGTGGCTCGACGTCTCCAAGAAGGAACAGGCCAAGCGCCTGGCCGAACGCCACTCCGACCCGCTGAAGGTGCTGAAGTCGAGCCCCCTGGACGAGGCCGCCCAGAGCCGTTGGGACGACTACACCACAGCCCGCGACGAGATGCTCAAGCGCACCCATGCGGCCCCAAGTCCCTGGGTTTGCGTGCGCAACGACGACAAGGACGCCGGGCGGCTCAACGTCATGCGCCATATCGTCAACGCCATCGCCCCGAAGGAGATCGCCAAGCAGATCAAGAACCCCGATCCGGAGATCGTCTTCCCCTTCGTGATCGAGGCCCTCACCGACGGACGCCTGGAGCGGTAAGGGCGTGACGCCGACGATCAGCGCCCTTGAGGCCCGGCGCATCGCCTTGGCCGCGCAGGGGTTCGCCGACCGCCGGCCCGAGGCGCCCGCCAGGCGTCACCTGCTGAAGACCATCGACCGGCTCGGCCTGCTGCAGATCGACTCGGTCAATGTGGTCAGCCGCACCCACTACCTGCCGCTGTTCTCGCGGCTCGGCGCCTATCCCCGGCCCCTGCTGGAGGAGATCGCCTGGGGCAAGAAGCCGGCCCTGTTCGAATACTGGATGCACGAGGCGTCCCTCGCCCCCCACGCCCTGCAGCCCCTGATGCGCTGGCGGATGGACGACGCCCGCGAGGGGCTCGGGACCTGGAAGGGGGTCGCCCGTTTCCTGCGCGAGAACCGGACCTTCATCGACAAGGCGCTGGCCGAGATCCACGCCCGCGGCGCCATCTCCGCCGGCGAGCTGGAGATCGGCGAAAAGGGCCGCGGCGGCTGGTGGGGCTGGAGCGAGGGTAAGCGGGCCATGGAGTGCCTGTTCTGGGCCGGCGAGATCACCACGGCCACCCGGCGCACCACCTTCGAGCGGGTCTATGGCCTGCCGGACGACGTGCATCCCAGGTCGGTGCGCGACGCCCCCACCCCGCCGCGCGACGAGGCCCAGCGCCAGCTGCTGCGCATCGCCGCCCGCGCCCAGGGCGTGGCGACGGAGCGCGACCTGCGCGACTATTTCCGCATGCCGGTGGCCGACACCAAGGCGCGTCTGGCAGAGCTGGTGGAGGCCGGCGACCTGCTGCCAGTGTCGGTGAAGGGCTGGGACCCGCCGGCCTATCTCGACCCCGGCGCCCGGCGGCCCCGGAAGATCAGCGCGGGCGCCCTGCTCTCGCCCTTCGACAACCTGATCTGGTTCCGCGAGCGCACCGAGCGGCTGTTCGGGGTCCGGGTCCGGCTGGAGATCTACACGCCGGCCCACAAGCGGGTGCATGGCTACTACGTCCTGCCCTTCCTGCAGGGCGAAGCCATCACCGCCCGCGTCGACCTCAAGGCCGACCGCAAGGCCGGCGTCCTGGTGGTGCAGTCGGCCCACGCCGAACCTTCGGCCGACGGCGAAACGCCTGGCCGGTTGATGACCGAACTTCAGCTCATGGCGCGCTGGCTCGGCCTGGGCAGCGTCCGCGTGGAACCCAAGGGCGACCTGGCGTTGCGCCTCGCCGCGGCCCAGAACTAGTTCGGATACCGAACCAGTTTCGGGGGGCGGCGGAACCACTTCACCTGGCGCCTAAACCGCCCCCATCGTCACCGCATGCAGCCGGGCGTAGGCCCCGCCCCGGCTCACCAGCTCGGCGTGGCGACCCTCCTCGACCACCTGGCCGTTGTCGAAGACCAGGATGCGGTCGGCGCCGCGGATGGTCGACAGGCGGTGGGCGATGACGATGGTGGTGCGGCCCACCATCAGCTCCTCCATCGCCGCCTGCACCTCCCGCTCGGTCTCCACGTCCAGGGACGAGGTGGCTTCGTCCAGCACCAGGATGGGAGCATCCGCCAGGAAGGCCCGCGCGATGGCCACCCGCTGGCGCTCGCCGCCCGACAGCTTCACGCCGCGCTCCCCCACCAGGGTCTCGTAGCCCCTGGGCAGGCGGGTGATGAAGTCGTGGGCGCGGGCGCGGCGGGCGGCCAGTTCGATCTCGTCACGGGTCGCCTCGGGCCGCGCGTAGCTGATGTTCTCGCCGATGGTGCGGTGGAACAGGGCCGGATCCTGCGGCACCACCGCGATGGCGCGCCGCAGACTGCCCTGGGTCACCTTGGCCACGTCCTGACCGTCGATCAGGATACGGCCTCCATCCAGGTCATAGAGCCGCTGGACCAGCTTGACGAAGGTCGACTTGCCCGACCCGGTCGGCCCCACCAGGGCGATCCGTTCCCCCGGCGCGATCCTCAGGGAGAAGTCGCGATAGAGCGCGCTCTGCGCCGACTTGTAGCCGAAGGTGGCGCGGTCGAAGACCACCTCCCCCAGGTCGCCCGCGAAGGCCGGCGCGCCGGGCGCATCGGCCACCTGGGGCTCGAGCGTCAGGTAGCGGGCCACGTCCTCGACGTCGTCCAGGCCCTTCTGCAGCATGCGGATATTGTCGCCGATGTTGCGCAGGTATCCGCTCATCAACATGAAGGAGGTGACCCCGAAGGCCACGTCGCCGGGAGTCGCCTCGCCCCGCGCCCACAGCCGCAACAGCAGGCCGGTAAGCCCCGCCTGCAGCAGGACGAGCAGCAGGTTCTGCACCAACCAGATGTCGGTGAACCGGGTCCAGGTGCGCTGCACCGCCTTGGACCACAGCTGGGTCACCCCGGCGATCCGGGTCGCCTCGCGGTCCTCGGCCCCGAAGGCGCGCACCGTGGCGTTGGAGGCGACGGAGTCGGCGATCGCCCCGCCGATCCGGCTGTCCAGCCCCACCGACTTGAGGTTCAGCGGCCGCCCGAAGGTGCTGGTCAGGAAGACGTTGGAGGCGATGTAGAAGATCACCGTGGCCAGCGAGAACAGGCCCACCATGGGCCAGCGCAGGATCATCATCACCGAGAGGCCCAGCAGCACCGCCAGCGCCGGACCCAGCCACATGACCACGGCGTCGGAGACCTCGTCATAGCCCCACATGGCGCGGCTCAGCTTGCGCACCGTGGCGCCGGAGAAGTTGTCGCCGTGCCAGTCGGCGGAGAAGGACTGCACCTTGCCGAACCCCTCCTCGGTGATCTCGCGCATGTTGCCGGCCGCCAGGGGAATCCAGAACCGCGGCGCGAGATTGCGCATCAGCGAGCCCACCAGATAGACCCCGACGAACAGGCCCCAGGCCACCCAGGCGGTGTCCTGCGACGAAGGTCCCGCGGTCACCGCGTCCACCAGCCGCCCCGACGCCCAGGGCATGGCCAGGTCGAAACCGATCCCGGCCAGGGTCATCACCAGGGTGCCGGCCAGCAGCCAGGGTCGTCGGAGCCAGTAGCCCATGACGAACCCCAGGACCTGGCGGTTGCTCAGGACCCGGTTGGCCGACTCGTCGACCTCTTCATAGTGCTCGGTCACGCGCCCGCCTCCGTCACGGCGTGCAGCCGGGCATAGGCCCCGCCGCGCGCCACCAGGTCCGCATGGCGGCCCTCCTCCACCAGCTGGCCGCCCTCGAACACCAGGATGCGATCAGCGCCTCGGATGGTCGACAGCCGGTGGGCGATCACCACCGTGGTGCGGCCCATCATCAGTTCCTCCATGGCCGCCTGCACCTGGCGCTCGGTCTCCACGTCCAGGGACGAGGTGGCCTCGTCCAGCACCAGGATCGGCGCGTCGGCCAGGAAGGCGCGCGCGATGGCCACCCGCTGGCGCTCCCCGCCCGACAGCTTCACGCCGCGCTCACCGACCAGCGTGTGATAGCCCTTCGGCAGGCTGGCGATGAAGTCGTGCGCCCGGGCCCGCTTGGCGGCCAGGATCACCTCGTCCTCGGTGGCCTCGGGCCGGGCATAGCTGATGTTCTCGGCGATGGTGCGGTGGAACAGGGCCGGGTCCTGGGGCACCACGGCGATGGCGCGCCGCAGGCTGCCCTGGCTGACATGGGCGATGTCCTGGCCGTCGATCAGGATGCGGCCGGCCTGCACGTCGTAGAGCCGCTGCAGCAGCTTGACGAAGGTCGACTTGCCGGCCCCCGTCGGCCCCACCAGGGCCACCCGTTCGCCGGGCGCCACCACCAGGGTGAAGTCCTGGTACAGCGGCCGCGCGGCGTTCTCGTAGCCGAAGGTCACGCGGTCGAAGACCACCGCCCCCAGTTCGCCGCGGAAGGGCGCCGCGTGCGGCTTGTCGGCCAGCTGCGGCTCGGTGCGCATGTAGGTGGCGACATCCACCATGTCGTCCAGGCCCTTCTGCAGCATGCGGGTGATCTCGCTGAAGTTCCGCATGTAGCCGGCCATGACGATGAAGGAGGTGATGCCGAAGGCCACGTCGCCGGGCGTCGCGTCGCCATGGCTCCAGGCATAGACCAGCTGTCCCGTCAGGCCCGCCTGCAGGATCACCAGGAACAGGTTCTGCCCCCAGCCCACGGTGTTGAACCGGTCCCAGGTCTTGTTCTGGGCTGTCCGCCAGATGGCGACATGGTCGCTGAACCGCTTTTCCTCGCGGGCCTCGGCGCCGAAACCCTTCACCACCGGATTGCCGCCGATGGCGTCGGCTAGGTTGGCGCCGATCTGGGAGTCCAGGGCCGTGGAGGCCAGGTTGGCCGGGCGGATGAAGTGGGTGGAGACCACGATGTTGAAGATGGCGAAGGCGACCACCAGGACGGCCACAAAAATCCCCGCCGCCGGCCACTTCAGGCCGATGGAGATGGCCAGGCCCGACAGCACGATCAGGGTCGGCGTCAGCATCCACAGCAGGGCGTCCGAGGCGCTGTCATAGCCCCACATGGCCCGGCTCACCCGCCGCACCGTGGCGCCGGCGAAGTTGGAGGCGTGCCAGTCCGCGGAAAAGGCCTGCACCCGCGCGAAGGCGGCCGTCACCATCCGCGCCATGATCCGCGAATAGTAGCCGTTGGACATGCGGAACATGAAGCTGCGCAGACAGTAGAAGGCCAGGTAGAGCCCCGAGAGCGCGGCCCAGGCGATCCACGCCTGGTCGGTGGGCGAGGTGGGCGTCGCCACCGCGTCGATCAGGGCCCGGGTCGCCCAGGGGATCGACAAGTCGCAGGCGGTCGAGGCCAGCATCAGCACGGCGAGCAGCGCGAACCGCCGAGGCTCGGCCATCCAGTGGCCGGCCATGAAGCCGATCACCTGGCTGTTGGTCAGGGTTCGGGGACGGTTGGCGTCCTCATCGTCGTAAGCTTGCGTCATGTGAGCCGTCGGAGTGCGGGGACGGCGAGGGACGCGGCGCGCGCATCATCGACGTCATGGAGAATGGGGAGCGGCTGGAACGTCCAGCGCGGGTCGCGGGAGGGATCCCTTGGGGCGGGCGCAGCGGGCGCGCGGGCCGGGGAAATCTCTCAGGTCAGCAGAAGGACCCGGCGGCGCGTCGGCGGAGGGTGGTCGTTGCGATGACTTTCATCTTTGATGACCCTCCTTTCCGGTCGCGTGTGGAGGCCGGAAGCTAGGCGGCTCGGATTCCCCCGTCAAGCGACGGCGTTACGCCAAATTCTGACTGCGGCGCGAAAGCCACGGTGCTGCTATGGAGAGGGCAAGATGACCACCCACCTCCCCGACGCCGCCCCCACCAACTGGGTGGACCGCCACGCCCCCTCGGCCCTGCGCCCCTGGCTGAAACTGGGACGCTTCGACCGTCCCACCGGCATCTGGCTGCTGATGCTGCCGGGCTGGCAGGGGATCGCGCTGGCCGCCGCCATGGAGAGCCGGTGGCCGGATCCGCTGCTGATGGCGGCCTTCTTCGTCGGCGCCGCCCTGATGCGCGCGGCCGGCTGCGCCTATAACGACATCGTCGACCGCGACTTCGACGCCAAGGTGGCGCGCACCGCCGCCCGCCCGATCCCGGCGGGCCAGATCAGCGTCCGCCAGGCCTGGGTCTTCGTCGTCGCCTGCGCCATGATCTCGCTGGCCATCCTGCTGACCATGGGGCCGGTGGCCATCGGCCTTGGCGTCGCCTCCCTGGCCCTTGTGGCGGCCTATCCCTTCATGAAGCGGATCACCTGGTGGCCGCAGGCCTGGCTGGGCCTCACCTTCAACTGGGGCGCCCTGCTGGGCTATGCCGCTGTCACCGGCCGGGTCGATTGGCCCGCCATCCTGCTCTATGCGGCCGGCGTCTTCTGGACCCTGGGCTATGACACCATCTACGCGGTCCAGGACCTGGAGGACGACGCCCTGGCCGGCGTGAAGTCCTCGGCCCTGCGGCTGGGCGACGCCGCCCCGAAGGCGGTGCTCGGCTTCTATGTGACCGCCTTCGTCCTGGCCCTGGCCGCGGCCTGGGTCGGGGGCCTGGGCCCCCTCTTCCTGCCGCCGGCCGCCCTGTTCGGCGTCCACCTGTCGCGGCAGGCCGCGCGGCTGGACGTCAGAGACGGCGTGGCCGCCCTGGCCCTCTTCAAGTCCAACAGCCTGGCGGGTCTGCTGCTGGTGATCGCCATGACCGCCGGCATGTGGGACGGGCCAGCCTCGGCGCTCTAAGCGCCTTCAGGCGAGACGCCTAGAACGGCCCCTTCTGGTAGACGCGCTCCAGCACGGTGTTCAGCGCCGCGATCCGCCGGGTATAGGCCCGCGCCAGGCAGGTGCGGTCTGCGCCGCAGGCCCGCCGCGTCTTCAGCCACGCCTGCTGATCGTCCTGGATGGCGCCCCGCGCGCCCATCGCCACCGAATGCTGGGCGATGTCGTAGAGCTGGGCCATGCGCACGTCCTGGTCGTTCAGCTTCAGGGTCGCGCAGATGGTCAGTTCGTCCTGGGTCCGCGCGCGATCGCAATTGAAGCTGGCGGCCTGGGCGCCCCCGGCCATCAAGGTTGCGGTCAGGGCCAGCAAGGCCAGACGGATCGGCGCGCGCATTCGGGTCTCCGGGGAAATCCTGACGCCAACCTAGGCCGCGCGGCCATCTTCCCCAAGACCTGTCGTGACCTAGGGTCACGCTGTTTCGTCACGATGTTTTGTGGGACAATGGTGATCATGGCAGCCGCATCCCGCGTCGATCCCAAGACCTATTTCGCGCCCGACCAGTGGGCGCGCCTCGCCGCCCATTCCAACTGGCGGGGCTTGGCCCTGCTGGCCCACGCCTGGATCGTCATCCTGGCGGCCGGGGCCATGGTGGTGGTCTGGCCGCTGACCCTGCCCCTGGCGGTGATGATCATCGGCGGTCGGCAGCTGGGCCTCGCCATCCTCATGCACGACGCCGCCCACGGCGCCCTGCACAGGAACCTCAAGGTCAATGACTGGGCCGGCGAGTGGCTGACCGGCGGCGGCCTGGCCCGCTACCGGCCCTATCACCTCACCCACCACCGCTTCGCCCAGCAGGCCGAGGATCCGGACCTCGGCCTTTCGGCGCCGTTTCCGATCACGCGCAAGTCCCTGCGCCGCAAGCTGGTCCGCGACCTCACCGGCCAGACCTTCTTCAAGCAGCGGTTCGGCGATCTCGTCGCCCGGCTGAAGGCCCGCAAGCCCGGTCAGCCCGTGTTGCCCATCCTGGCCGAGGAGGTGCGCCGCAAGCGCCGCTGGCTGCTGGGGGGCGTGGTCATCACCGCCATCGGCCTGCCCTTCGGCGCCTGGTGGGCCTGGCCCGTGCTGTGGGTTCTGCCCCAGGCCACCTGGTATCCGATGATCACCCGCTTGAGGAACATCGCCGAGCACGCCTGCATCGCCAAGGACGAGCCCGATCCCCTGCGCCATGCCCGCACCACCAGGGCCAACCTGATCGAGCGCGCCCTGCTGGCCCCCTACTATGTGAACTACCACTGCGAACATCACATGTTCATGCACCTGCCCTGCTACCAGCTGCCCCACGCGCACCGGGCCCTGGCCAAGGCGGGGGTCACCAAGGGCATGCTGGTGGAGCCGGGTGGGTATCTGAAGGTCTTGTCCCTGGCGGCGGGGAAGCCTGACCGCGCGAGCGTGACAGCCTGAAGTGGCCGCCGGTTCAGGCGCCCGTCCCGCGACCAAGCAAAAGACCTAGAGGCTTTCAGTTTCCGACTGAAAGTCTCTAAGCGGGGGGATGATCGATCCCAGCCTTGAGGGCCGCCGCGCCTTCATCCTCGAAAACACCCGGCTGCAGACCCCGCCCCACACGCCGGAGCTGGTGCTGCATCTCGCCGACGAGATCACCCCGATCTGGAAGATGACCGAGGAAGCCCTGGCCGAGATCGGCCTGCCGCCGCCCTTCTGGGCCTTCGCCTGGGCCGGCGGCCAGGCCCTGGCCCGCTATATCCTCGACAATCCCGAGGTCGTCGCCGGCAAGCGGGTGGTCGACTTCGCCTCGGGCTCCGGGATCGTCGGGATCGCGGCGATGCAGGCCGGCGCGGCCCACGTCCTGGCCGCCGACATCGACGGCTTCTGCGGCGCGGCGCTCTCCCTCAACGCCCAGGTCAACGGGGTGAGCCTGGACTTCACCGACGCCAACCTGCTGGACGCGCCCGCGCCGGCGGCCGACGTCATCCTGGCCGGCGACATCTGCTACGAAAAGCCCATGGCCGACGCCGTCATGGCCTGGCTGGCCGCCGCCCGCGCGCGGGGGACCACGGTGCTGATCGGCGATCCAGGCCGCTCCTATTTCCCCCGCTCGGGCCTCACCAAGCTGGCCGAATACCAGGTCGCCACCACCCGCGAGTTGGAGGATCAGGAGGTCAAGAAGACCTCGGTCTGGACTCTCCCGGCCTGAACTTCTAGAAATAGAACAAACGCGGAACTGAGAGTGGCGACCGAAATGCGCGAAGACGGCAAGATCGACTATGTGGAGCTGCCCGGCCGGGACCTGCCGGCCACCAAGAGCTTCTACGGTGAGGCCTTTGGCTGGCGCTTCACCGACTACGGCCCGACCTATGCCGCCTTCGACGACAGCGGCCTGGACGGCGGCTTCCAGGCCGATGAGGCCGAGGCTGCGGCGGCGCCCCTGGTGGTGATCTTCACCACGGACCTGGAGGCCATGCTGGCCAAGGTGACCGCCGCCGGCGGCGAGGTCGTCAGGCCCATCTACAGCTACCCTGGCGGCCGCCGCTTCCACTTCCGCGACCCCAGCGGGAATGAACTCGCGGTATTCACCGAGGGCTAAATTCGGCGCAGGGCCTGGGCTGTAGTTTCGGATAGATAGCCGGGGGCTGACAGAGCGATGTCTCCATCAAGGCGATAGGGGCGCCGAGGAAAGTTTCACGCGCCCTGACGCCTGAGTCATAGTGCGCGACGTCCAGTCTTGGAGTCCGCATGCGCCGCCGCACCTTCCTCGCCGCCCTCCCCGCCGCCGCCCTGGCCACCCGCGCGCTGGCCGATGCCCGCAGCGACAATCCGAATCGCAACCGTCCCGATGTGCGCGGCGGCGACCGCGTGGACGGCGCCACCTTCGCCAGCCGCAGCGCCGCCTGGGGCGTCCATGGCGCGGCGGCCACCGCCCACCCGCTGGCGAGCCTGGCCGCCATCGAGATCCTCAAGGCCGGCGGGTCGGCGGTGGACGCGGCCATCGCCGCCAATGCGGTGCTGGGGTTTGTCGAGCCCATCGCCTGCGGGATCGGCGGCGACTGCTTCGTCATGCTGTGGGACCCGAAGACCAGACAGGTCGTGGGCCTCAACGGCTCGGGCCGCAGCCCTAAGGGCCTGTCGCTGGAGACGGTGCGTGCGCGCTCGAAGAAGGGCCTCATCCCCTCCTATGGCGCGGTCTCGGTCAGCGTGCCGGGCGCCGTCGACGCCTGGTGGACCCTGCACCAGCGCTACGGCAAGCTGAAGTGGAAGGACCTGTTCACCTCCGCCATCGCCCACTGCGATGAGGGCGCCCCGGTCAGCCAGAACGTCGCCTACTACCTGGAACGCTCCCTCAAGAACTTCACCAGGCCGGGCGCCGGGCTGGAGGAGGTGGAGAACTTCAAGTCGGTCTGGGCGTCCAGCGGCAGGACCCCGGTCGAGGGCGAGGTTTTCCGCAATCCAGGCCTTGGCCGCACCTACGGCCTGATCGCCGATGGCGGGCGCGACGCCTTCTACGAGGGCGAGATCGCCGCCACCATCGAGCGCTATTTCAAGCGCATCGGCGGCTGGATGACCAAGGCCGACCTGGCCGCTCACCACAGCCGCTGGGACCCGCCGCACAGGGTCAATTATCGCGGCGTGGACGTCTGGGGCCTGTCCCCCAACAGCCAGGGCTTAGCCACCCTGCAAGCCCTCAACATCATGGAGGAATTCGACATCAAGGCGATGGGCTTCCAGTCCGCCGCCGCGATCCACCATGGGGTGGAGGCCAAGCGTCTGGCCTTCGAGGACCGCGCCCGATACTACGCCGATCCCGACTTCGCCAAGATCCCCACCGAGTGGCTGATCTCCAAGGCCTACGCCAGGGAGCGCGCCAGGCTGATCCGCCCTGACGCCATCCTGACCCCGGTCAATCCGGGCCAGGCGCCCGGCCACGGCGACACCACCTATTTCACCACCAGCGACGCCGACGGCATGATGGTCTCCATCATCCAGTCCAACTACCGCGGCATGGGCTCGGGCCTGGCGCCCGACGGCCTGGGCTTCATGCTCCAGGACCGCGGCGAACTCTTCGCCCTGACCGACGGCCACCCCAATCTCTACGCGCCGGGCAAGCGGCCTTTCCAGACCATCATCCCCGGCTTCGCCACCCGGGGCGACCAGCCCTGGCTGTCCTTCGGCGTCATGGGCGGCGACATGCAGCCCCAGGGCCAGGCCCAGATCATCTCCAACATGGTGGACTTCGGCCTCGGCCTTCAGGAAGCCGGCGACTCTCCGCGCTGGCATCACGGCGGCTCCACCGAACCCACCGGCGAGGCGCAGCAGGGGATCGGCGTGCTCAACCTGGAGACCGGGGTGCCCGAGGCGACGAAACAGGCGCTGGCCAAGATCGGCTGGGTCATGGCCCCGGAGCCCGGCGGCTATGGCGGGTATCAGGCCATCGAGCGCTGGCCCGGCCGCTACGCCGCCGCCACCGAGATGCGCAAGGACGGGGTGGCGCTCGCCTACTGACGCCACCAAGCAGGACGCGATTGACGATGGCGGCGCCTGGGGCGAGCCTCGCCTGAAGCACGGAGACTCCCATGACGCCCGACGAGATGCGCGAGATCATCCTGTCGTTTCCCGGCGCCGAGGAGGGCGAGTCCTACGGCGCGCCCGCCTACAAGGTGAACGGCAAGTTCTTCACCCGCCTGCGCGGCGAGGACCAGAGCGTGGTGCTGATGGGCGTCAGCTTAGACGAGCGCGACATGCTGATGGAGGCCGAGCCCAGGACCTTCCACATCACCCCGCACTACAAGGACTATCCCAGCGTGCTGGCCCGCATCGAGACCCTGCACCCCGGCTCGTTCCGCGGCTTCCTGGAGCGCAAGTGGCGGCAGATCGCGCCGAAGAAGCTGATCAAGGAATTCGACGCCTCCAGGGCCTAGAAGTCATCCTCCATCATCGAGCGGAACTGCTCGAAGATTTCCTTGGCCTGCTCCTCGGGTGGGGGCGGCGGCTCGCCTTCGCCCGCCTTGGCCACCGGCGCCCCGCCGGTGAGGTGGCCGGCCACCATGCCGCCCTGCACCAGCAGCAACTCCTCGCCCTCGGCGAGGCCGGTGAGCATCTGAGCGAGCTTGGGGGGCATGTCGTCGAGGTCGAGGCGTTTCATGGGTTTGATTTTACCCCGCCCGCCCCGCACCGCAAAGGGTGACAGAGGCGGGGGCGGGCCCTAGCTTCCGGCCAACTGTTTTCGGAGAGCACATGGCCTATCGGTCCCTGCGGGATTTCATCGCCAAGCTGGAGGCCGCCGGGGAACTGGTGCGCGTCGCCGAGCCCGTCTCGTCGGTTCTCGAGATGACTGAGATCCAGCGCCGCCTGCTGGCCACCGGTGGCCCGGCGGTCCTGTTCGAGAATGTCACCCGCGCCGACGGCGAGCCCTCGGGCATGCCCTGCCTGGTCAACCTGTTCGGCACCGTCAAGCGGGTAGCCATGGGGGTCACCCTGGACAACCAGGAACGCACCACCGCCGCCGAGCTGCGCGAGGTGGGCGAACTGCTGGCCTTCCTGCGCGCGCCAGAGCCGCCGCGCGGCCTGAAGGACGCCTGGGACATGCTGCCGCTCGCCAAGACCGTGATGTCCATGCGCCCGACCACGGTGAAGAAGGCGCCGGTGCAGGAGATCGTCTGGACCGGCGACAAGATCGACCTGAACAAGCTTCCTATTCAAACCTGCTGGCCCGGCGAGCCCGCGCCCCTGATCACCTGGCCCCTGGTGGTGACCAAGGGTCCGTCGGAGGACCGCGAGGACGACTACAACCTCGGCATCTACCGCATGCAGCTGCTGGGCAAGGACCGCACCCTCATGCGCTGGCTGGCCCACCGCGGGGGCGCCCAGCACCACCGCCGCTGGAAGAGCGCCGGCAAGCGCGAGCCCCTGCCCGCCTGCGCGGTGATCGGCGCCGACCCCGGCACCATCCTGGCGGCGGTGACACCGGTCCCAGAGACCCTTTCGGAGTATCAGTTCGCCGGCCTGATGCGCGGCGCCAAGGTGGAGCTGGTCCCCGCCAAGACCGTGCCCCTGATGGTGCCGGCCAATGCCGAGATCGTCATCGAGGGCCACGTTCTTCTTGATGAATATGCCGATGAGGGCCCCTACGGCGATCACACGGGCTACTACAACTCCGTCGAGCAGTTCCCGATCTTCCAGGTGAGCGCCATCACCATGCGGAAGAACCCCATCTATCTGACCACCTTCACCGGCCGGCCGCCGGACGAACCCTCCGTGCTGGGCGAGGCGTTGAACGAGGTCTTCATTCCCCTGCTGCGCCAGCAGTTCCCGGAGATCGTCGACTTCTGGCTGCCGCCGGAGGGCTGCTCCTACCGCATCGCCGTGGTCTCCATGAAGAAGGCCTACCCGGGCCACGCCAAGCGGGTGATGATGGGCGTCTGGAGCTATCTGCGGCAGTTCATGTACACCAAGTGGGTGATCGTCGTGGACGACGACATCGACGCCCGCGACTGGAAGGACGTCATGTGGGCCCTGTCGACCCGCATGGATCCGGCCCGCGACATCACCCTGATCGAGGGCACCCCCATCGACTATCTGGACTTCGCCTCGCCCGAGAGCGGGCTGGGGTCCAAGGTCGGCCTGGACGCCACCAACAAATGGCCCCCTGAGACCCATCGCGAGTGGGGCGAGAAGCTCGGCATGGACGAGGCGACCGTGAAGCTGGTGAGCGAGAAATGGTCCCGGCTGGGGCTGCCGGGCGGCGGCGCGCCAGTCAAATAGCGGCAGGGGTTGCCCTTTGGGGCGTTTCCACCCCAACTGCCGCCGCATATCGGGGATAGTGACACCATGGACGCCGTAACATCGTTCTCGGGCAACGCCGCCGCCCTCTGGGTCGGGCTGCACCTGTTCCTGCTTCTCGTGCTGTCCCTGCTGGTGGTGCGCCAGCGGCAGAAGCACAAGGTTGCCCTGGGCGACGAGGGCATCCCCGAGCTGGCCCAGGCCATCCGCGCCTTCGGCAACGCGACCGAGTACATCCCCGCCGCCATGTGCGGGATCGCGGTCCTGGCCCTGGTCAGCGCGCCCAGCCTGGCCATTCACCTGGCGGGCTTTGTGATGTTCACCGGCCGCTGCCTGCACGCCATCGGCCTCTCCAACAGCGGCGGGACCTCTTTCCCCAGGGTGATCGGGGTCCTGGCCACCTGGGTCGCCTATGTGTTCATCGGCGTGGCCCTGCTGTTCTACGCCATCGCCTAGCGGCCGTTGCATCCAGCGCAAGCCAAGCCGCCAATGGATGTCCTGCGCCTAAGAACCGACCAATCGCGTCCGCCTTCATGCGGGTGTGATCAATCTGGCCGATGACCATCCAGATCGGGTTGTCGGCTCCAAAGGCGGGCGCCTCTCCACAGTGGTCGATGGTCTGGGAGTAGACGGACGTGAAGACATTCGGATTTCGACACGCTGGTAGCGCGGCGGCGGCGCTCGCTGTCGGCCTCTCCGTCGTTGGAGCCGCCCAGTCGGCGGAGCCGCAGAAGGCTCGCAACGTCATCCTGTTCGTCGGCGATGGCATGGGGGTTTCGACCGTCACGGCGGCGCGCATCTATCAGGGTCAGCTTCGGGGCGTCGATGGCGCCTCGAATCGGCTGACCTTTGAACGCTTCCCCAACCTCGCCCTGGTGAAAACCTATTCGGCCGACAGCCTGGTGACCGACTCGGCCAACGGCGCCTCGGCCATGATGACCGGGGTGCGAACCATCAACGGCGCCTTGGGGGTCGACGCGACCGTCAATCGCCAGAGCTGTGCGTCGGCCATCGCCGGCCGGGTCGACACCCTGGCCGAACTGGTCAAGCAGCGGGGAATGTCGACAGGCGCCGTCAGCACCGCGGCCATCACCGACGCCACGCCGGCGGCGCTGTACGCCCATACCAGCGCCCGCAGCTGGCAAGGGGACTTCGCCATGCCGAAGGAAGCCGCCGCCGAGGGATGCGTGGATATCGCCCGCCAACTGGTGGACGCCCCCGAAGCCATGAGGCTGGACGTGGCCCTGGGCGGCGGGGCGACCTTCTTCACCCCGGCCAAGCGGCTGGACGGCCGCGACCTGACGCGGGAATGGGCAAAGCGGCCCGATGCGGCCTTCGTCGATACCGCCGAGGGCCTGTCCAAGCTGCCCAAGGGAACGCGCCACCTGCTGGGTCTGTTCGCCGGAGAAAGCATGGCCCGCGAGAGCAGCCGCCCGGTGCAGGCGCCGCGCCTGACGGACATGACCAAGGCCGCGATCTCGCTGCTGTCCCAGAACCCCAAGGGCTATTTCCTGATGGTGGAGGGCGGACTGATCGACAAGGCCCACCATGCCGGCCTGGTCCGCGACGCCCTGAACGAGACCGTGGAATTCGACGCCGCCGTCGACCAGGCTCTGGCCATGACCGACCGCGCCGACACCCTGATCCTGGTGACCGCCGATCACAGCCACGGCCTGACAATCAACGGTGGACACCGCGATAGCCCGATCTTGGGCCTGGTCACTGACGCGCAGGGCAAGCCCAGGCTGGCGGGCGACGGCAAGGCCTACGGCATACTGAACTATCAGACGGGTCCAGGCGGTCCAAAGGCCGGGGAGAGCCGCATCGACCCCACGACGGTGAATACGCTGGAACCCGGCTATCGCGCCCCGGCCGGCATTCAGATGAACAGCGCGGCCCATACGGGGGAGGACGTCGCCGCCTATGCCCAGGGACCGGGGGCCGAGCGCCTGCGCGGCCTGATCGACCAGACCGACATCTTCGAGGTCATGCGCGAGGCCCTCGGCATCCCGGCGCCGAAGCGGGCCGCCAAACCCTAGGGGCGGCCCGATCCCGGACAGGACGACGTCAGGGTTGCCCCGGGGCCCGCGCCCGGCCATATCCACGGGATGGAAGAGAGCCTGTTAGCCGATGTCGTCGCCGCCGCCCTGAAGGCCGGCGCCGACGCCGCTGAAGCCGTCGGCGCCGAGCGCGCCGCCTTGAGCATCAATGTCCGCCTGGGCAAGCTGGAAGAGGTGGAGCGCGAGGAGTCCCGCGACCTCGGCCTGCGGGTCTTCGTGGGCAAGCAGCAGGCCACCGTCTCCGGCTCCGACGTCTCGGCCGAGGCCCGCGCGAAGCTGGTGGAACGCGCCGTGGCCATGGCCCGGCTGGCGCCGGAGGATCCCTATGCCGGCCTCGCTGAGGCCAGCCGCCTGGCGCGGGGCCCCTTCCCGGACCTTGATCTCTATGACGGCTCCGAGCCGACGCCGGAACAGCTGGAGGATCGCGCCCGCGCCGCCGAGGAGGCCGGCCGCGCCATGCCCCGCGTCGCCAACTCCGACGGCGGATCGGCCTCCACCTCCTCGGGCCAATGGCGGCTGGTGACCTCGGGCGGCTTTTCCGGCGTTCACCGCGCCTCGAGCTATTCCATCGGCGTGTCGGTGATCGCCAGCGATGGCGACGAGATGGAAGGCGGCTATGACGGCCGCTCCACCCGCTGGCAGGCCGACCTGCCCACGCCCGAGAGCATCGGGGCGGAGGCCGGCCGCCGCGCGGCGGCGAGGCTGGGCGCTCGCAAGATCAACTCGACCACCGCCCCGGTGATCTTCGAAAACCGCCTGGCCATGTCGCTGATTGGTCCGCTGATCGGCGCCATCTCCGGTCCCGCCATCGCGCGGGGCAATTCCTTCCTGAAGGACAAGCTGGGGGCCCAGGTCTTTTCCAAGGGGATCAACGTCACCGACGACCCGCACAAGGTGCGCGGCCTGGGCTCCTCGCCCTTCGATGACGAGGGGGTGGCCAACCGCGCCTGGAACCTGATCGACGATGGCGTCCTGAGCACCTGGCTGATGAACTCCTCCTCGGCCCGGCAGCTGGGCCTGGAAACCACGGGCCACGCCTCGCGCGGCCTGGCAGGTCCCCCGGGCGTCTCCACCACCAACCTGACCCTGCAGCCGGGAACCCGGACCCAGGCGGAGCTGATGGCCGACGCTGGAAGCGGTGTGCTGATCACGTCGATGTTCGGCCCCTCGCTCAACGGTAATACCGGCGACTGGTCGGTGGGCTGCGCCGGCTTCTGGTTCGAGAACGGCGTCCTGGCCTATCCGGTGGCCGAGATCACCGTGGCCGGCAATCTGATCGACATCTATGCCCGCCTGATCCCCGGATCGGACCTGGAGTTCCGGGGTTCGGCCAATGCGCCGTCGATCCTCGTGGACGGACTGGCCATAGCCGGGAAATGACCGACGCGGGCGCCGATCTGGAGCTGATCGTCGCCGCGGCCCTGGAGGCCGGCCGCCTCGCGGTGCGCATGCGCGACGAGGGCCTGAGCGTCGAGATCAAGTCCGACAACACCCAGGTCACCAACGCCGACCTCGCCACCGACGCCCTGCTGACCCAACGCCTGCGCGCAGCACGGCCGGACTATGGCTGGCTGTCGGAAGAGACCGCCGACAACACCGACCGACTGTCCAATCGCCGGCTCTTCGTCGTCGACCCCATCGACGGCACCCGGGCCTTCATTCGCGACCGGCCTTGGTGGGCGGTCTCCATCGCCGTGGTGGAGGATGGTCTGCCGATCGCCGGCGTGGTCTTCGCGCCTGATGTTGAGGAGACCTACACCGCCGTCGCCGGCCAGGGCTCGCACATGAACGGGGAGCTGATCCGCGCCAGCGCCTGCGACCTGGTGGAGGGCTGCGGCATGATCGGCGACCAGCGGATGTTCGAGCATCCCTCCTGGCCACAGGCCTGGCCGGCCATGCGGATCGAGGCCCGCAATTCGACGGCCTACCGCATGTGCCTTGTGGCCTCGGGCGCCTTCGACGCGGCCATCGCCATCGTGCGCAAGAGCGACTGGGACCTGGCCGCCGCCGATCTGATCGCTCGCGAGGCCGGCGCCTATTGCGGGGATCATCTTGGCCGCCCCTTCGCCTACAATCGCGCAGAACCCTCGCAGTCCAGCCTCGTCTGCGCCGCGCCGCGACTGGCGCCATTGATCCTTAACCGCGTCGGGCATATCGCCTTGAGGAATTGATTCACTTCGGAAACCTCAGCCATGCCCGACAAGCAGCTCCTGCACCTCGTCATCGGTGGCGAACTTGAAGACCTCGAGCACAACACCTTTCGCGACCTGACCAAGGTCGATCTGGTGGGCGCCTACGCCAGCCACGCCGAGGCGGTCGCCGCCTGGCGGATGAAGGCCCAGTCGACGGTGGACAACGCCCTGATGCGCTACTTCATCATCCACGCCCACAAGCTGCTTGAGCCCGACAAGGACGACCATCACGACCACTAGGCCGGGCGCGGCCGCCAGCGATAGTGGCCCACCGGCTTGAGCTGCAGGAGGATGCCGAGGCTTTCCTCCCGCGCACCCTGGCCGATGTTGTGGACCACGCGGGTGGGCCCGCCGGTGGCCGTGACTATACCCACATGGGGCCGGTCGCCGATCAGCAGGCGCCAGGTCAGGATGTCGCCCACCGCCAGAGGCTCCGGAAATCCCTGCCCGAAAGCCGGCCGCTTGGCGCGCCAGATCTGGGCGCCCATCCGCCCCCAATAGGTCTCCAGGTTCAGCACCCGGCGATGGTCGATATTGGTGTCAGGCTTGGCCAGGCTCCAGGCCTGGGGATAGGCGCCGAAGCGCCGGGTCATGTCCCCGTGGATGAGCTGTTGAAGGTCCGCCCTCCAGGCGTCGCGGGCCGCGCGGATCACCACGTCGCAGCAGACCCCGGTGGTCCGCGGGACATCGCCCCCCGGATAGGCGAGCCGCACATAGGCCGGGTCATAGCCGGTGGTGACGCCCACCTGAGCGCGAGCCGCCCGCGCCAGGGCCTCGCCCGGGTCACCCGCCGCCTGAGCCCAGGCCGGCGCGGCCATCAGGCCACCGATCAGGGCGCGGCGTGTGGGCATGGTTCTACTCCCGTTTGAGCAGGCCCTCGGTGAGCAGCCGGCCCCACATCTGGCTGCGGAAATCGGCCTTTATTTTGGCCTCGTCGTAAGCGGGGCTGTCGACCCATTCGAGGAAGGTCTGGCCGGCCGGTTCACCCTCCGCCAGGTAGCGCTCGAAGGTGTAGTCCAGCACCCCGGTCTTGCCCTGCTTGATGTGCAGGTACTTGAGCGACAGCTGCTCCAAGGCCTCGCGGATCGTCTTGCCCTGCCGGAAGTGCATGTAGAAGACGCTCATGATCCCGGCCCGGTCCGCCCCGGACTTGCAGTGCATCAGCGCCGGGTACTCGATGGTCTCGAACAGCGCCTTCGCGCCGTGCACCCGCGCGCGGCTGGGGACCTCGCGGCTGGTGATGGTGAAGTCCACCATGGTCAGGCCGAGCCGTTGGCAGGCGTCCTTCTCCAGGGCGTGGAAGCTGGCGTCGAACCCGCCGCGCAGGTTGATGATGGTCTTGACGCCGCGGCGCTGCCACGCCGCCAGCTGGAACGGCCAGGGCTGGTTGGTGCGCACCAGCTCGTCGCTGATCCAGTGGGCGTTGGAGAAGCCCAGCCGCAGATAGGCGTGGTCGTTCCAGAGATAGTTCAGCGTCGTGGAAATACGCCCGCCGGGCGTGGAGAGATCGAAGTCGGCCAAGGGGGGCTCCGGGTGTTCGGCCCCTAACTAGGCCGTGACGCCGCCAAACGGAAGCGCGGCGGGTGGTCCCAGCTATTGCAGCAGGGTGAGCGTATTGCCCGCCGGATCCTTGAAGTGGGCCAGGGTCCCGCCCCACGGCATCTTCTCCGGCGGTCCCAGGAAGGGCACGCCCTTGGCCTTCAGGGCCTCATAGGTCGCCTGGATGTCGTCCACCTGGATCGAGGTCCCGACGAAGCGGCCCACCAGGTTCTCGTCCTCATGGCTCCCGTCGTCGCGCTCGACGATCAGGTCGATCCCAAGGTCGTAGCCGACCGCCATCTCCATGTCCCACTTGGCTGTCAGACTCAGGGTCTCCCCATAGAATCGCCTGGCGGCCGCCATGTCATCGACCCAGATCCGCAGTCCGTAGATCTTCATCTGGCGCACTCCCTCATCCATGCGGCGCCGCATCTTAGCGCATCGCCGGAAGCTTGACTTCCCGTCCCTGACAGCCGACCCCAGGATGATGACCGCGCCTACCACCGAGCCCGAGCTTTCGGCCCGCGCCCTGATCGCGCGGATCGCCGGGGTCTATATGCGGCCCCGCTGGAAGGCCTGGACCTGCGCCATGCTGGCCGCCATCGCCGTGGCGGCGCTGTCGGCCAAGCTGGTTCAGATCTTCGAGCCGGCGATCAACGACCTGCTGGTCAACCACAAGCCCGGCGCCCTGGTGATGGTGCCCCTGACCATCGCCGCCCTGGCCATCGGCCGGGCGCTGGCCCAGGTGATCCAGGCCTCCCTGGTCAACCAGATCGGCAACGCCGTGGTGGGCGATGTGCAGGTGCAGCTGTTCGGCAAGCTGGTTCGCGCCGACCTCGCCCACCTGCGGACCCAGCACTCCGGCGCCTATGTCTCGTCGGTGCTGTATGACGCCAGCCTGATCCGGGAAGCCGCCACGTCCGGGGTGATCAACTACACCCAGCACGCCCTGACGGTGATCGGCGCCATCACCGTGATGGTCTCCAACGATCTGCTGCTGTCCCTGACCCTGGTGGCCGCCGCCCCCCTGACCGGCTTCATCATGCGCCGGTTCTCCAAGAAGACCACCAAGGCCGCCAAGGGAGCCATGGCCGAGACCTCGGCCCTCTCCACCGCCATCATGGAAAGCCTGGACGGGGTTCGGGTGGTGAAGATCGAGAACCGCGAATCCTACGAGGAGGCCCGGGTCGCCGAGGTGGTGCAGCGCCGCCAGAAGCATCTGGTGAAGGGCGCCAATGCGCGGGCCCGCGCCGCCCCGGCCACCGAGCTGGTGATGACCCTGATCACGGCGGCCGTCATCGCCTATGCCGGCTGGCGCTCGCAGTCGGGCGACATGAACGTCGGGGCCTTCATGGCCTTCCTCCTGGCCCTGGGGTTGGCCTCCCAGTCCCTGCGCCAGCTCTCCAACCTGGCGACGGTGATGGCCGAGGGGATGAGCGCGGCGCGCCGCCTGTTCGCCGCCCTGGACGTCGAACCCGAAGTGCGGGAGCAGCCGGGGGCCGCCCCCCTGGCCCGCGGCGAGACCACGATCTGCTTCAAGGGCGTCAGCTTCGCCTATGCCGGCGGTCCGCCCACCCTGCGGGACGTGACCCTGGAGGTCCGCCGCGGCGAGACCGTCGCCCTGGTGGGCCCGTCCGGGGGCGGCAAGACCACCATCCTGAACCTGATCCCCCGCTTCTACGACGCCACCGACGGTGGAGTGACCATTGACGGCGTGGACATCCGCGACGTGACCCTGGCCTCCCTGCGCGCCCAGATCGCCCTGGTGACGCAGGAACCCTTCCTGTTCGACGACACCATCCGCGCCAACATCGCCTATGCGCGTCCCAACGCCAGTCAGTCAGAGATCGAGACCGCCGCAAGGGCCGCCGCCGCCCACGACTTCGTCCTTTCGCTGCCCGCCGGCTACGACACCCTGGTGGGCGAGGCCGGGGCCCGGCTCTCGGGCGGCCAGCGGCAGCGGATCGCCATCGCGCGCGCCTTCCTGAAGGACGCCCCCATCCTGCTGCTGGACGAGGCCACCAGCGCGCTCGACACCGAAAGCGAGGCCCAGGTCCAGGCCGCCCTGGCCCGCCTGATAGCCGGACGCACCACCATTCTGATCGCTCACCGCCTGTCGACCGTGCGCGGCGCCGACCGCATCTATGTGATCGACAAGGGCCAGGTGGTGGAGACCGGCGACCACGACTCCCTGATCAAGAAGCGCGGCCTCTATGCGCGCCTGGCCCGCAGCCAGGACCTCGAGGCCGAGACCGCCGCGTGAAGAAGTTCATCCGCCGACCGGCCGTGCAGGCCTTCCTGGGCTGGGTCCTGGCCGGCTATATGAGCCTGATCCGCCACAGCGTGCGCTGGCGCCACGAGAACCTCGCGGCGGTGAAGCCCGTGCTGACCGCCGAGCCGGGGGTCATCGCCCTGCTCTGGCACGGCCGCATCCCAGTGGCCCTGACCATCGCCCCTATCCTGAAGCAGACCAAGCTCGCCCACTGCCTGGTGTCGCCCTCCGCCGACGGCGAGTTCTTCGCCCAGGCCATGGCCCACAACGGTTTCCCCTCCATCCGCGCCTCCTCCGCCAAGAAGGGCGACTCGGCCAAGGCCCGCGCCATAGTGGCCGCCTTCCGCGAGGCCATGGCCTGGGTGAAGGGCGGCGGGGTGCTGATCGTCACGCCCGATGGCCCGCGTGGTCCGAACGAGGTGATGGCGCCCGGCGCCCTGCAGATCGCCCGGCGCACCGGCGCGCCGGTGCTGCTGGTGGGCCTGGCTGTCTCTCCCGCCAAACGGCTGGGGAGCTGGGACACCGCCATGGTCGCCGCCCCCTTCGGCCGGGGCTCGGCGATCTGGGAGGGGCCCTACTACGTTCCCGCCGACGCCGACGACGCGGCCATCGAGGCGCTCACCGCCGACTGGGCGGCCAGGCTGTCGGCCGCCACCCGTCAGGCCGAGGCGAGGGTGTCGGCGGATTGATCCGACGCGCACGGGGTGAGACATAGGGGCATGGCCCACGAGCACCACGATCACGCCCACCAGGACCATGATCATCACGATCACGGCGGGCATAGCCATGCCCATGGCGGCCACGGCCATAGTCATGCGCCCAAGGATTTCGGCCGCGCCTTCGCCGTCGGGGTGGCGCTGAATTTCGCCTTCGTCCTGGCCGAGGTCGCCGCGGGCCTCTGGTCCGGGTCGCTGGCCCTGCTGGCTGACGCCGGCCACAATCTCTCCGACGTGCTGAGCCTGCTGCTGGCCTGGGGCGCGAGCGTCCTAGCCCGCCGGGCGCCCAGGGCCAACCGCACCTACGGCCTGCGCAAGGCCACCATCCTGGCCTCCCTGGCCAACGCCGTCCTGTTGCTGGTGGCGGTAGGAGTCATCGTCTCGGAGGCCGTGCGACGCTTCGCCGAGCCGGCCGATGTCGCCACCGCGCCGGTGATGATCGTCGCGGCCATCGGGGTGGTGATCAACACGGCGACGGCCCTGATGTTCATGCGCGGCCACGACGATCTCAATGTCCGTGGGGCCTTCCTGCACATGGCCAGCGACGCAGCCGTCAGCCTGGCGGTGGTGATCGGCGCGGGGCTGATGGCCCTGACCGGCCTCGGCTGGATCGACCCGGCGCTCAGCCTGATCATCGCCGCCGTCATCGTCCTGGGAACCTGGGGCCTGCTGAAGGACTCGGTGAACCTGGCCCTCGACGCCGCGCCCAAGGGGATCGACGTGGCCGAGGTGCGGGGCTGGCTCAACGCCCTGCCCGGCGTCACCGGCGTCCACGACCTGCACGTCTGGGCGATGAGCACCACCGAGACGGCGATGACCGCCCACGTCACGCGACCCGACAACCCCGACGGCGACGCCTTCCTGCACGCCGCCTGCGAGGGTCTCGAGAAGACGTTCAAGATCGGCCACTGCACCCTGCAGGTGGAGACCGGCGGGGCCGAGATCTGCCGGCTCTCGCCCGCGGAAGCCGTGTGAGACGCCCGCTCTCCCTCCAGCTCTACGCCGCCATCCTGCGTCTTCTGGAACCGCTCGCCCGGCCCCTGCTGGCCCGGCGGGCGAAGGCCGGCAAGGAGGACGCCGCGCGGCTGGGGGAGCGGCTGGGCCACGCCAACATCACCCGCCCCGAGGGCCGGTTGGTCTGGCTTCATGGGGTCAGTGTCGGCGAGAGCATGTCCCTGCTGCCCCTGGTCAGCGCCCTGAAGGCCAAGCGCCCGGAGCTGGTCCTGCTGGTCACCTCGGGCACACGGACCTCCGCCGAGCTGCTGGCCAAACGCCTGCCCGCCCAGGTGATCCACCAGTACATCCCCCTGGACGCGCCGGGCGCCGTGCGCCGCTTCCTCGATCATTGGGAGCCCGACCTTGGCGTCCTGGTGGAGAGCGAGCTCTGGCCCAACCTGATCCTCGGCGCCCATGAGCGTGGGGTGAAACTGGCCCTCCTCTCCGCCCGGATGACGGAGGGCAGCGCGCAGGGCTGGGCCAAGGTCCCCGCCGCCGCCAAGCTGGTGCTAGACGCCTTCGACCTGATCGCGCCGCAGGAGACCGAGACACAGATGCGGCTCAAGCGCCTCGGCGCACGCACGGGGCAGCTCCTGAACCTCAAGACGGTGGGCGAGGCCCTGCCCGTCGACGCCGCAGAACTGGCGCGCCTGAAGACAGCGGTCGGCGATCGCCGCGTGGTCCTCGCCGCCAACACCCATCCCGGCGAGGACGAGATCGTCATCGAGGCGTTCCGGCAGGCGGGTCTCGCAAACACCCTGCTGGTGATCGCGCCACGGCACCCCGCGCGGGGCGAAGCGATCGCGGGCCTGCTGGCCGGTTTCGAGGTCGCCCGGCGGGCGGCAGGCGAGCCCTTGATGGCCCAGACCACCGCCTATGTGGCCGACACCCTCGGCGAGATGGGCCTGCTCTACAGCCTGGCCGACGTGGTGGTGATGGGCGGCGGCTTCCTGCCGGGGATCGGCGGTCACAACCCCCTGGAGCCAGCCCGCCTGGAAAAGCCGATTCTCACCGGGCCCCATACCTTCAACGCCGCATCCCTCTATGCCGACCTCTTCGCTCACGCCGCCGCCATCGAGGCCGCCGACAGCACGAACCTGGCCCGGCATCTGAGGGGCTTGGACACCTACCCCCACATCGGCCGCCGTATGGGCGAGGCGGCCCTGGCCTATGCCGACCGCCAGGGCGAGGCGCTGGACCAGGCCATGGGCCTGCTCGAACCCCTGCTGCCGACATGAAATTGTCCACGCCCCGTTGGTGGTACGTTCGCGACCACGCCCCGGCGCCCGTCAGCCGCGCCCTGCTGACACCGTTGTCCTGGATCTGGGCGGCGGTGACGGCGCGGCGGATCGCCAAGACCACCCCCATCGACCCCGGCGTGCCGGTGATCTGCGTCGGCAACCTCACCGCCGGCGGCACGGGCAAGACCCCCGTGGTGCGTGAACTGCTGAGGCGTCTGCGCGCGCGGCACGTCGATGCGCATGGACTGTCCAAGGGCTATGGCGGATCCCTTGAAGGGCCCCTGCAGGTGGACCCGACCGGGCACACGGCGGCCCAGGTGGGGGACGAGCCGCTGATGCTGGCCGGCGACGCGCCGATCTGGATCTCGCGCAACCGGGCCAACGGCGCCTTGGCCGCCGCCTGGGCCGGCGCCCAGGCCCTGGTGATGGACGACGGCCACCAGAACCCGTCGATCCGGAAGACCCTGTCCCTGGTGGTGGTGGACGGCGAGACTCGCAACAACGAATGGCCCCTGGGTGACGGAGCGGTCTTCCCCGCAGGTCCCCTGCGCGAGCCCCTGGCCGCGGGCCTCGGCCGGGCAGACGCGGTGATCCTGATGCTGCCCTCGGACGTTGAGGCGCCTGATCCTGACCTGGTGGCGGTGTTCGCCGGCAAACCCGTGCTGGTCGCCCGGCTCGCCCCCACCGCCCCGCCACCGCCAGGGCCGCAGGTGGGGTTCGCGGGCGTCGGCAAGCCGTGGAAGGTGGAACGGTCCCTCGAGGCTTCGGGATGCGACCTGAAGGACTTCGCCCCCTTCCCCGACCACAGGGCCTATGACGAACGCACCCTGCAGGCCCTGGCCGACCGCGCGGCGACCTTCGGCGCGGGGCTGGTGACCACCGAAAAGGACTGGGCGCGCCTGCCGCCGGCGTGGCGCGCAAAGATCACCGCCTGGCCGGTCGCAGCGGTGTTCGAGGACGAGGCCGCCCTCGAAGCGCTGCTGGATAGGGCCCTGGCCCCTTAGACCTTGGCGCCGGCCTTCTGGGCGTAGGCCCAGCTGGCCTTGGCCAGCTGCGGCACGCGCAGGGCCATGGCCGCAGCCTGCGGGCTGTTGGCCGTACCATCGCGGGCGCGACCCACGATCCCCTGACAAATCCCGGCCAGCCGGAACATGTTGTAGGAGAAGAACCAGTTGAGGTCGTGCAGGGCCTCGCGATTGGTCAGCCGGCAGTATTCAGCGACGTACTCGTCCAGGGTCGGGATGCCGTGGGCCTTGAGGTCCGGGATGGCCGAGATGCCGCCATTGACCCAGTTCATCAGCAGATAGGTGAAGTCGGCCAGGGGCTCACCCAGGGTGGAGAGCTCCCAATCCAGGACCGCCACCACCCGCGGCTCAGTGGCATGCAGCACCATGTTGTCCAGGCGGTAGTCGCCGTGGACGACAGAGGTGCGCTCCTGCTCAGGCAGGCTCTCGGGCAGCCACTTGATCAGCCGCTCCATCTCCTCGATGTGTTCGGTCTCGCTGGCCTTGTACTGCTTGGTCCAGCGATCGACCTGACGGCCCATATAGTTGCCCGGCCGGCCATAGTCGCCCAGGCCGATGGCCTCGTGGTCGGTGTTGTGCAGGTCAGCCAGGGTCTTGAGCTTGGCCATGTAGATGGCGTGGCGCTCGGCCGGCTCGTACTGGGGCAGGCTCTGATCCCAGAGGATGCGGCCCTCCACCATGTCCATCACATAGAACATGGTGCCGATGACGCTGTCGTCGACGCACAGGCCCCAGGACTTAGCCACCGGGAAGCCGGTGGTGTGCAGGGCGGTGATCACCTTGTACTCGCGGTCCACAGCATGGGCCGAGGGCAGCAGCTTGCCCGGCGGCTTGCGGCGCAGGACGTATTTCTTGTTCGGGGTGACCAGCTGGTAGGTGGGGTTCGACTGCCCGCCCTTGAACTGGCGGACTTCCAGGGGGCCGACATAGCCCGCGACATTGGCTTCCATCCAGGCGGCCAGGGCGGCTTCGTCGAACTTGTGGCTCTCCACGACCTCTTTGGTGCCGGTGTTGAGCTGCTCCCGCGCCTGCTCGGTGACTTCGGCCATGGGCGTTCCCCTTGTTCTCTTACGCGTGTTTGAAAACACCATACCGACCCCCCAGCCCTGACGGCAAGGCAAGAGGCGATCTTCATACCGGAACTTCGAAGATCAGGAGGACTTGCCGAGCACGCGCCAGCCGATGTCGGAGCGGTGGAAGCCGCCGGGCAGTTGGATCCGGGCCACCGCCGCATAGGCCCTGTCGCGGGCCGCCTGCAGGCTGGGGCCCCGCGCGCAGACGTTCAGCACCCGGCCGCCGCTGGCCCGCAGCGTTCCGTCGCCGTCCCGCGAGGTCCCGGCGTGGAAGACCACCACGTCCGGGCCGAAGTCCTGCTCGGCCCCGGTGATGGCGGCCCCGGTCCTGGGGGCGTCGGGATAGCCCTCGGCGGCGATGACGACGCACATGGCCGCCTCGTCGCGCCACACGGGCGCGGGCATCTGGTCCAGGGTCCCGGTGGCGCAGGCCAGCAGATAGGGGACCAGGTCGCTCTCGAGCCGCAGCATCAGCACCTGGCACTCCGGATCGCCGAACCGGACGTTGAATTCCACTAGCTTGGGGCCGTCCGCCGTCGCCATCAGCTCCACGAACAGCACGCCGCGATAGGGGGCGCCCTCCGCCGCGATCCCGGCGAAAGCGCGCTCGGCCAAGCGCTCGCGCGTCTGGTCCATCAGGGCCGGGGTGAAGACCGGCGCGGGGGAATAGGTGCCCATGCCGCCGGTGTTGGGCCCCTGCTCATTGTCATAGGCCCGCTTGTGATCCTGGGCCCCGCCGAACAGGATCGAGGTCTTGCCGTCGCACAGGGCGAACAGCGATCCGATCTCGCCCACCAGGAACTCCTCGATCACCACCCGTGCGCCAGCGGTTCCGAACCGGCCCCCAAGGGCGTCGTCGATCGCGGCCTCGGCGGTCTTCAGGTCTTCGGCGATCACCACGCCCTTGCCGGCCGCGAGGCCGTCGGCCTTGATCACGTAGGGCGGCTTGAAGCCGGCGAGGGCGGCCTTGGCCATGGCGGCGTCCTCGAACACGCCATAGGCCGAGGTTGGTAGGCTGTGACGGTCGCAGAAGGCCTTGGTGAAGGCCTTGGAGCTCTCAAGCTGGCCGGCCTGCGCGACCGGCCCGAAACAGGGAATAGCGGCCTCAGCCAGGGCGTCGGCGAGCCCCGCCTCAACGGAGACCTCGGGTCCGATCACCACCAGGTCGGCGGCGATCTCCCGAGCCAGGGCCACCAGGGCCGGGACGTCCACGGCCTTGATCGGCCTCAGCTCCCCCAGGGCCGCCATGCCGGGATTGCCGGGCGCGATCACCAGGCGCCCCAGAAGCGGCGAGGCCGCGATCTTCCAGGCCAGGGCATGTTCGCGCCCGCCCGAACCGACGAGGAGGATGTTCATGACCCGCGCTTTCGCCCGGCCAGCCACGCCGGTCAAGCCGCCAGGGCTTGTCCCATCGCACCCGGTTGTGATCTTAGGTCCGCGAGCCCCTGGCGGGCGCCTTCCGATGGACGATTGATGCCCACCACCCTCCGCGACTGCCTGGCCGCCAAGGCCCGCGACCCGTCCCTCGCCGACCTCATCGCGATGGTCGTGCACACCAGCGCCGAGATCAGCGCCCTGGTGCGTCGCGGGGCGCTGGGGGAGGTGTTCGGGGCGCTCGAGAGCCAGAACGTCCAGGGCGAAGTCCAGAAGAAGCTGGACGTCATCTCCAACGACATGCTGCTGGAAAGCTGCGGCGCGTCGCCGGCGCTCATGGCCATGGCGTCGGAGGAGATGGACGACATCCATCCGGTCCGCGACCTCACGCCCGAGGGCGGCTACCTGCTGCTGTTTGATCCCCTGGACGGCTCCAGCAACATCGACGTCAACGTCTCCATCGGCACCATCTTCTCGATCCTGCCCGCGCCCCGCGCCGACACGCCACGCCCGGCCGTCCTGGCGGACTTCCTGCAGAAGGGCCGCGCGCAGGTCGCCGCGGGCTACGTGGTCTACGGCCCCCAGACCACCCTGGTCCTGACCCTTGGCGACGGCGTCGACGCCTTCACCCTGGACCCGGAAACCGGTGACTGGCTGCAGACCGGGTCTGGCGTGACCATACCGGTGGAGACCAAGGAGTACGCGATCAACGCCTCGAACCTGCGCCATTGGGCGCCGGCGGTGCGCGGCTATATCGAGACCTGCCTGGAGGGCGAGACTGGACCCCGGGGCAAGAACTTCAACATGCGCTGGATCGCGTCGATGGTGGCCGACGTCCACCGGATCATGATGCGCGGCGGCGTCTTCCTCTACCCCTGGGACGCGCGCGAGCCCGACCGGGCCGGCAAGCTGCGCCTGATGTACGAGGCCAACCCGATGTCGATGCTGGTGGAGCAGGCCGGCGGCGCGGCCTTCGACGGTCACGGCCCCATCCTCGACGCCGAGGTCAACGACCTGCATCAGCGGATTTCCGTGATGCTGGGATCACGCGCCGAGGTCGAGCACCTGGAACGCCTGCACCGAGACGCCTGAATTCAGGCGTCCATGTCCAGGGAGTAGCCGGCCGAGCGCACCGTGCGGATCGGATCGGCCTCGGCCTCCTGGCGGTTGAGGGCCTTGCGCAGGCGGCCGATGTGGACGTCCACCGTGCGGGCCTCGACATAGACGTCAGAGCCCCAGACAGCGTCCAGAAGCTGCTCGCGCGAGAACACCCGCCCCGGGTGCTGCATCAGATAGTCCAGCAGCCGGAATTCGGTCGGACCGAGGTGGATCTCGCTGCCCGCCCGCTTCACCCGGTGCGCCACGCGGTCGATCACCAGGTCACCGATATGGACACGGTCCTCGGCGAGGCCCGGCCGGATGCGCCGCAGCACGGCGCGGATGCGCGCCGAGAGCTCGCTCATGGCGAAGGGCTTGATAATGTAGTCGTCGGCGCCGGTGTCGAGGCCGCGGATGCGATCGCTCTCCTCGCCCCGCGCCGTCAGCATGATGATCGGAATGTTGCGGGTCTCGCTGCGCTGGCGGAGCCGGCGGCACACCTCGATGCCCGAGACCTTGGGCAGCATCCAGTCCAGCACCACCAGGTCGGGCAGGCGCTCGCTGACCTGGGTCAGGGCCTCCTCGCCGTCCATGGCGACGGCCACGTCGTAGCCTTCCTTCTCGAGGTTGTACTGCAGCAGGGTGGAAAGAGCGTCCTCGTCTTCCACCACCAGGATGTAGGGGATCATTCTCAGATTTCCTTCGCCAGGGCGTCAGTCTTGGGCCGGGCCGAGCCGATCGTCTCGGCCCCGGTGATTTCGTAGTGGATGATCTCGGCGATGTTGGTGGCGTGGTCGCCGATGCGCTCGAGGTTCTTGGCCACGAACAGCATGTGGGCGCAGGCGGTGATCGTGCGCGGATCGCCCATCATGTAGGTCAGCAGTTCGCGGAACAGGCTGTTGTAGTGCTCGTCCACCTCGTCGTCGCGGGACCAGACGGCGAGCGCCCGGTCGAGATCCGACGCGGTGTAGGCGTCCAGCACGTCCTTCAGCCGGCCCAGGACCAGCTTGCCCATCCGCTCGATGGAGCGGGTCAGGGGGCTCATGGGCTCGGCCTCGGTCAGCACCAGGGTGCGCTTGGCGATGTTCTTGGCCAGGTCCCCGCAGCGTTCGAGGTTCATGGCGATCTTCATGGCCGCCACGGTCTTGCGCAGGTCGTTGGCCATGGGCTGGCGCAGGGCGATCAGCCGGATCGCCTTGCGCTCGATGTCGGCTTCCAGGACATCCAGCCGCTCGTCGCGGGCGACAACGGCCTCGGCCAGGGTGGTGTCGCGGCGAACCACTGCGTCGATGCCGTCGCCGACCTGGGCCTCGGTCAGGCCGCCCATCCGGGCGCACTCGGCGGTCAGCGTGTTCAGCTCGTCTTCGTAGGATTTGACGATGTGCTCGTTCATCTCGTGCCCCTAGCCGAACCGGCCGGTGATGTAGTCCTGGGTGCGGCTGTCCCGCGGGTTGGTGAAGATCTCCCCGGTGGGACCGGCCTCCACCAGCTTGCCCAGGTGGAAGAAGGCGGTCTTCTGCGAAACCCGCGCGGCCTGGGCCATGGAGTGGGTGACGATGACGATGCAGTACTGGTTGCGCAGCTCGTCGATCAGTTCCTCGATCCGCGCCGTGGCGATGGGGTCCAGGGCCGAGCAGGGCTCGTCCATCAGGATCACCTCGGGGGAGACGGCGATGGCGCGCGCGATCACCAGGCGCTGCTGCTGGCCGCCGGACAGGCCGGTTCCGGGCTGGTGCAGCCGGTCGGCCACCTCGCCCCAGAGGCCGGCCTTCTTCAGCGAGGTTTCCACCAGGGCCTCCAGCTCGGACTTGCTGGTGGTCAGGCCGTGGATGCGGGCCCCGTAGGCGACGTTCTCGAAGATGGTCTTGGGAAAGGGATTGGGCTTCTGGAACACCATGCCCACCCGGGCGCGCAAGATGACGGGGTCGATGGCCCGGTCGTTGACGTCCTCGCCGTCGAGTTCGATGCGACCGCGGACCGTGGCGCCGGGGATGGTGTCGTTCATCCGGTTGATGCAACGCAGGAAGGTCGACTTGCCGCAGCCGGAGGGACCGATCAGGGCGGTCACCGCCTTTTCCGGCACGTCCAGGGAGACGTCGAACAGGGCCTGCTTGTCACCGTAGAAGACGTTGACGTCGCGGGCGCGGATTTTGATCGCGTGCTGGGGACCGCCGGCGTGCGCGCGGTCGACGGTGATATGGACGGGCGCCGAGCCGTGGGCCTGGCTGTCGTCACGCTGGGCGGGCATGGGGGACCTTGGGATTTGACGCCGGATCATCTGACTACCACCGGCGTTCGAAGCGGCGGCGGAGGAGGATCGCAGCCAGGTTCATGATGATCATGAAGGCGAGGAGGACGAGAATCGCCGCGGCGGTGCGCTCATGGAAGGCGCGCTCCGAGGCATTTTCCCAGATGAAGACCTGGACCGGCAGGACCGTGGCCGCCCCGGTGAAGCCCTCGGGCACGCCGGGCACGAAGGAGATCATGCCGATCATCAGCAGGGGGGCGGTCTCGCCGAGCGCGTGGGCCAGCGACAGGATCGCGCCGGTCATGACGCCCGGCATGGCCAGGGGCAGGACATGGTGGAACACGGTCTGGGTGCGCGAGGCGCCGACCCCCAGGGCCGCTTCCCGGATGGAGGGGGGCACCGCCTTCAGCGCCGAGCGGGTGGCGATGATCACCGTGGGCAGGGCCATCAGCGCCAGGACCAGCCCGCCCACCAGGGGCGAGGACCGGGGCACGTGCATCCAGTTGATGAACACCGCCAAGCCCAGCAGGCCGTAGACGATGGAGGGCACGGCGGCGAGGTTGTTGATGTTGACCTCAATCAGGTCGGTCCAGCGGTTCTTGGGCGCGAACTCTTCCAGATAGGTCGCCGCCAGCACCCCGATGGGCACGGCCAGAACCGCGGTCACCAACAGCATCATGGCCGAGCCGACCACGGCGCCGAGCACGCCGGCCTGTTCCGGCTCGGTGGAGTCGGACTTGGTGAGGAAGTCCAGGTTGAAGCCCTTCGAGACGGCGCCGGACGCCTGCATCTTGTCGAGCCAGGTGAGCTGACGGTCGTCGAGCTTGCGCTCGTCCTGCGGCGTGGAGCGCTTCAGCTCACCCTTGTAGTAGAGGGCGGCGTCGGCTTTCACGGGGCCGCTCAGGGTGACCTCCTTGCCGATCAGGGACGGATCATTCCGGACCATCTCCAGGAGCTGGAAGCCGAAGTCGTTGGAGATGATGTCCATCATCTTGCCCGACGCCTCGCCGGACTCGTCGTCGGTCTCGCCCATCCTGGCCAGCATCTGTTCGGCCACAAGCCGGTCGAAATTGGAGCCGGCGATGTCGGCCGCGTTCACCTTCGCGGGGTCGACATAGATGGTCTGGGTGACCTGGTAGTCGATGAAGGTGGAATAGCCCTGCAGGCCGATCCGGCCCACCAGCATCACGAGGAAGCCGAGGGCGAAGACGATCGCCAGCTGGCCGTACAGCCGGAAGCGTCGCTCCTGGGCGTAGCGCTTCTTCAGACGCGTCTCCAGCCCTTGCCGGAAGGCGGTCTTGTCCGTGGGGAGGGCGCCGTCAGTCATACTGTTCCCGGTATTTCTGGACGATGCGCAGGGCGATCACGTTCAGGATGAAGGTCATTACGAAGAGGGTCAGGCCCAGGCCGAAGGCTGAAAGGGTCTTGGGGCTGTCGAATTCCTGGTCACCGGTCAGCAGGGTGACGATCTGCACCGTCACGGTGGTCACCGTGTCCAGCGGATTGAGCGTGGTCTTGGCCTGAAGCCCGGCGGCCATGGTGACGATCATGGTCTCGCCAATGGCCCGCGACACCGCCAGCAGCATGGCCGCCATGATGCCCGGCAGGGCGGCGGGCAGGACCACCAGCTTCACCGTTTCCGAGCGGGTGGCGCCCATGGCCAGGCTGCCGTCCCGCAGGGACTGGGGCACGGCGTTCATGATGTCGTCGGAGAGGGACGAGACGAAGGGGATCAGCATGATCCCCATCACGGCGCCCGCCACCAAGGCCATCTGGTTCTGCACCTGGCTGAGATAGATGCCGAGGCTGTCCAGCGGGCCGCCGATCAGCAGGGCGCCCAGGCCGTTGAAGGCCTCACGGAAGATCGGCCCGACGGTCAAGGCGGCGAAGAAGCCGTAGACCACGGTCGGCACGCCGGCGAGGATCTCCAGCAGCGGCTTGACCACCCCCCGCGTCAGGGGATTGGCGTATTCCGAAAGGTAGATCGCCGAGTAAAGGCCGATGGGAGCCGCCACCAGCATGGCGATCATCATGATGAGGAAGGTGCCTGCGAACAGCGGCACCGCGCCGAACGCGCCCTTGGAAGCGTACTGGTCGCTGCGCATGGCGATCTGCGGGTCCCACTGGGTCCCGAACAGGAAGTCGACCGGCGACACCGACTGGAAGAAGCGCCAGCTCTCCCAGACCAGGGAGCCCACAATGCCGACGGTGGTGAGGATGGCGGTGACCGCGCAGGCCAGGAACAGGACGGCGATCCATCCCTCAACCCGGTTGCGGGCCCGGAAGGTCGGGCCAATGCGGGGATAGGCCAGGGCGAGGCCGGCCAGACCCACCACCACGCCCGCGGCGAGCGCGCCGTACTGGATGAGTTGCTCCAGGCGCTTGGCCTGGGCGGCCTTGGCCTCGATGGCGGTCTTCAGGTCTCCGGCATAGACCGTCTCGCTAGCCTGCGAGCCGTGGGCCAGGGCCCGGGCGTCGTCATAAAAGACATTCTGGCCCTGGGGGGTCAGCGCCGAAACCGCGGCGGGCGGGTCCGCGCGCAGCAGGGCGGCCTCCATGCGGCCGCCGAGCATGGCCGCGGCCAGGACGATCAGGGCCGCGGGCAGGCCGGCCCACAGGGCGACATAGCTGCCATGATAGCCCGGCAGGGAGTGGAACGAGCCCGGCTTGACGGTCGACGCCAGGCGCTGGGCCTTGTGACGTCCAAAGGCATAGGTGGCGCCGGAGAACAGGAAGAGCGCCAGCAAGGCGATCCAGGTGAGCATCGCGGCTCCCAAGCCAGAACAAGATGGGAGGTCATCCCACGCCGCGCGGAACCTGCCTGCGCAATACTGTCCGCTTACGACACTTCTACGACGGTTTTGTAACGGCCCCCGGAGATGGGGCGGCTGGCAGGGCGAGAGAGGCCGGAACCAGCGGGAAATACGCGCTGAAGGTCGCCCCCTCCCCCTCCACGCTCTCCACCGCCAGGCCCCCGCGGTGGCGGTTCATGATGTGCTTGACGATGGCCAGGCCCAGGCCGGTGCCGGACCGCTCGCCGCTCTTCTGGCCTTCGACCCGGTAGAATCGCTCGGTCAGCCGCGGCAGGTGCTCGCGCTTCAGGCCCACACCGGAGTCGGTGACCCGCAGCGCGGCATAGAGATCAGGGCCGTGGTCGGGCGTCAGCAGGGACAGTCGCGCCGACTGCGCCCTCAAGGGCGCGGCGGCCGCGTCCGCGGTCAGCCCGCTGACCAGGGCGATCTTCACAGATCCTTCGCGTGGCGAGTACTTCAGCGCGTTGTCCACCAGGTTCTGAGCGACCTGCACGATCTGGTCCCGATCGCCCGAGACCACGGCGACGCCGCGGGGCGGCAGGCATGGAACCAGGGTCACGCCGCGCTCTCGGGCGAGCGGCCCCAGGGCGTCGATCACATCCATCACCGCGGAAGCCAGGTCGGTCTCGCCTTGAGGGGCGATGTGCTCGTTGAGCTCGATCCGCGAGAGCGACAAGAGGTCGTCGATAAGGCGCGCCATCCGTTCAGCCTGGGTCGACATGATGGTGAGGAACTTCTCCCGCGCGCCCTCGTCGGTGCGGGCGTGGCCGCGCAGGGTTTCAATGAACCCGGAGAGGGAGGCCAGCGGGGTGCGTAGCTCGTGGCTGGCGTTGGCCAGGAAATCGGCCCGGGTCTGCTCGGCGCGGCGGATGTCGGTCTCGTCACGGAGCACCAGCAGGGCCAGGCGTGAACCGTCGGGCGCTTCGCCCAGGGGCTTGGCGAAGGCCTTCAGGACCCGGGCCTGGGCGCCGCCCATCTCATAGACCGCTTGACTGTCGAGGCCGCCGAACAGGGCCTCGTCCACCGCCTCCAGCACCTGGGGATCGCGGATCGCGGTGACCAGCAGGCCTGCCTCAAACTGAATCCGCAGCAGGTCGCGGGCGGCGTCATTCACCATGACGAAACGCCGACCTGTGAGGTCATCGGGTTCATGGGCGGCGATCACCAGCACCGGATCGGGCAGCGCGTTGATGATGCTGACATAGGGCGGCGCGTTTTCGTGCGGCGGACGCGTGGGCGCCAGGGGTGGCTGTCCCTCGGGATCGACCACACGGGCGCTTCGCCAGACCACCGCCAGAACCAACACCGTGAGGGCGGCCGCCGTCCAGGTGGCCACGTCCGGCTCGGCCAGCCCCCCCGCGCCCAGGGCCAGCACAGCAAGGATTCCCAGCCCGCCGGTGATCAGCGCCGGGCCCGAAAGCCGGAGCCATCCGCGCGGCGGCGTCTGCGACAAAACGATTCTCCGCGGCTGCAAAGTTTGAGCAGGCCCGAGACTTATGACACTGACATGACAGCGGCCCAAGTGGTGGGGCGACTCGAAATCTACGACCGGTTCAAAAACAATCTCTATTTATCCGATAGGCTTTGTCCGATCTCCACGGATCTCAGTCTCGGAAAACTCAGACAACCGAGGGGCTAGAGGCCAAATGGCTTTGAAATCGAAACTGCTTCTGGGGGCCGCAGGTCTTGTCCTGGCGTGGCCCGGCCTGGCCGCGGCCGATCCCGCCACCGACGCAAAGATCGCCGCCCTTGAGGCGCAACTGTCGCTGCTGCAGGCCCAGATCGCCGACCTGAAGGTTTCCACAGGCGCCAGCATCGCCGCCAAGCGGCCCGACACCAAGACAGCCTCGGCCTCCATCGCCGGCGGCAAGCCGACCATCACCTCCTCCGACGGCGCCTTCTCCGCCACCCTTCACGGGGTGATGCAGCTCGACACCGCCAAGTACGACCAGGACGACCGCCTGCCGGCCGCCGTCACCGCCCGCGATCTGTCGGGCGGCGGGAACTTCCGCCGCGCCCGCATCGGCGTCGACGGCAAGGTCTTCGGCGCCTTCGACTACAATATCCTGTTCGACTTCGGCGGGTCCGGCGCAGAGGATTCCGGGCGGATCCAGGAAATGTGGGTGCAGTATTCCGGTCTCAAGCCGCTGCGCTTCCGGATCGGCGCCTTTGCGCCGCCACTCGGCCTCGAAGACGCTGCCTCCACCAACGGAGCCCTGTTCCCGGAACGTCCGGCCGTGGCCGACATCGCCCGCGGCCTGGCCGGCGGCGACACTCGCATCGGCGCCGGCGTCATCGGTCACGGCGACCGCTGGTTCGCTTCCGCCATCGCCACCGGCGCCCTGGTTCAGAGCCTCAATTCCGGGACCACGGCCTTCAACGCCCCGGTGTTCGACGAACAGCAGGGCTACGCCCTGCGGGTCGCGGGCACACCGCTCCATGGCGCCGACTGGATGATTCATGTGGGCGCGAACGCCAGCATCGTGGCCCAGCCCACCGACCTGGGCGCGGCCGCCGGGACCCGCTACGCCCTGCAGCTGCGCGAGCGCCCTGAACTGCGGGTCGACGGCTCCCGCCTGGTGGACACCGGGCAGATCGACGCCAGGGGCGCCCAGGCCTACGGCCTGGAATTGGCCGCCCAGAAGCAGAACCTGTACCTCCAGGCCGAGTACGTCGATTTCTCGATCGACCGCCGCAACCCGGCCGCCGGCGCCTCCGACCCCAGCTTCAACGGCTGGTATGCTCAGGGCAGCTGGGTGCTGACCGGTGAGCGCCGCAAGTACAACACCACGACAGCGGCCTTCGACGCGCCTGGCGTCGACAAGCCCTTCGATCGCGCGAACGGCCAGTGGGGCGCGTGGGAGCTCGCGGCGCGCTATTCGACCGTCGATCTCAACTACGCGGAAAACAGCCCGATAGTCGCCGAGCGGGTGCGCGGTGGAGAGCAGGTTATCTGGACCCTCGGCGTCAACTGGTTCCCCAACCCCGCCGTCAAGTTCATGCTCGACTATTATGACGTCAGCGTGGAGCGGAAGAACGCCGCCGGGGCCGCCATCGGCCAGGACTACCGCGCCGTGAACCTGCGATCCCAGATCGCCTTCTAGGCCTCCGAGACTCAGAACAGAGATCGCGCCCCGTCCAGGCCGCCTGCAAAGCCGCGGCCCACGACCGGGCGCGGCTTCGCCTGCCCCTGGCTCGGAACACCATCGGCCAGAGCCTTTCTCGCAGGCGTTTCGCAACCCGCGACGTGGACGCCCGTTCTGTGGCCTCGAAGAGGGCCCACGCCATGAACAATCTCTCGATGACCGATATCGTGGGCACGCTGGCGGCGCTCTGCTCCATGGCCAGCTTCACCCCCCAGATCATCAAGATTTGGCGCGAGAAGGACGCCACCTCCGTCTCCCTGCGGATGTATGTGGTCACGGTGACCGGGTTCGCCCTTTGGATCGCCTACGGCATTCTTATCGGAAGTTGGCCGGTGGCCGCCTCCAACGTCGTCTGCCTGGCGCTGTCGGCCGCGATCCTGGCCCTCAAGTGGCGCTTCCGCGAAAATCGGAGCTGAGGACCACGCCGGTTGGCGCCGCGACCACCTCGCTCTAGATTGCCGCCAACCGCGGGCGAACGCCCCGCACATGACCAACCCCCAATCGCGGCCGACGGCGCCTCGGACTCCCGAGCCCTCACGCGTGACAGGACGCCGAGATGTCGAACGACCGCTTTGCCCCGGCTGAAGCCGCCTTCAGGGCGGGAGACCGGGCCGAGGGCATTCGCCTGACGGCCGAACAGCTGACGCTGGACCCCAACGTCTCGCCGCGAATCTATCAGAACTTCACGGCGGTCCTGATCCGCGGCAAGCTGTACGATCAGGCCGAGCACTGGGCGAGGGTGGCCACGGAGCACCATCCCCGCGATCTTGAACTGTGGAACATTCTGGGCGTCGCGCTGCGTCGGCTGGGACGGCACGCGGAGGGGCTCAAGGCCCTGGACCGCGCCATCAAGATCAATCCCAAGAACCTGACGCCGCAGATCAACCGCGGCAATATCCTGAATGACCTGAAGAACCCGGCGGCCATCGAGATCTTCACCAAGATCCTCCGCCAGCAGCCGACCAACGCCGAACATCAGCGCTCGCTTGGGCGGGCCTACTGGTTCGCCGGCGAGTTGGAAAAGGCCGAGATGCGCTTCAACCTGGCGGTCAAGCTCAAGCCCGACTATGTCGACGCCTGGCTGGATCTGACCTCGCTCGCCGCGGACACCAAGGGCGCCGTTGAGACCTTGCCTGTGCTGGAGCGGGCGGTCGCGGCCCTGCCCCACGAGCACCGAATGCACGAGTCCCTGGGGGTCATGCTGCGCCGCGCCGGGCGCAACAAGGAAGCCGAGACCTACTTCGCCGACCTCCTGACCGAATTGGGCGAGCACGCCTGGATCCACTACCAGATCGGCCTGACCCTCGCCGACTTCAACCGGGACAAGGCCAATCTACATTTGGAGAAGGCGCATGAGCTGGCGCCGGACAATGCGGATTTCCAGCTCGCCCTGGCCGAAAGCTATTCGCGGACCCGCAGCGGTGACGAAGCCGCCAATCTCGAGCGCGCCTACCAGCTGCTGAAGCCGATCGTCGACAAGGTGGGCGGCGGCGCGGGTCCGGTGAAGGTGGCGAGCGACATCTTCGTCCGGGTCGCCGACTATGACGCCGCTGACGCCCTGGGGGACTTCGAGCACCTGGGCCGCCTGTGGGCCTCCAACGGCCGCCACACCGCCCTGCTCTCCCACCTCGCGCGGGTCCGTACCTCTCAGGACCGTGACGAGCTGGTCCATCAGCACCGCATCTGGGGCCAATTGGTGGAGGCCTCGGTGGCCCGCCGTCCGCTCACCTACCCGGCGCCCCGCACGCCCAACGGCAAGATCCGTGTCGGCTTCATGTCCTCGGACCTGCGAGCTCACCCAGTCGCCTACTTCTCCCTGCCGCTGTTCGAGCATTACGACCGGGAGAAGTTCGAGGTCTATTGCTACTCCTACTACACCGGCCAGGAAGACCCGACCCAGAAGCGCATCGCCGACATGGTGCAGGGCTTCCGCTGGAACCCCGACATCAGTGACCGGGACGCCGCTCAGGTGATCGCCGACGACCAGCTGGACATGCTGATCGAGCTGGGCGGCTCCACCCACATGAACAAGATCACGGTGATGGGCTACAAGCCCGCGCCGATCCAGGCGAGCTGGCTGGGCTATCCGCACTCCGCCGGGCTGAAGGCGATCGACTACTTGATCGTCGACCCTTTCATGCTGCCCGAACGGGAGGGCCTGCTGATCGAAAAGCCGCTCGTTCTGCCGCACGGCTGGTTCGCCCTGTCCGCGGGCGCCTTCAATGAACGCGTGGCCGTGCAGATCCCCGCACCGGTGACGCGCAACGGCTACGTCACCTTCGGCACCGCCAACAATCCGTACAAGTACAGCCGCGACATGGTCCGCACCTGGGCCAAGGCCGTCGCCCAGGTTCCCAACTCCAAGTTCATGTTCGTGCGGCCGGAGGGCGGGTCGGAAAGCTTCCGCAAGAACCTCGCCGCGATCTTCGCCGAGGAGGGCGTCAGCGTCGATCGGCTCCGCTTCGAGGCGGTCCGCGGCGCCCACCTGCCCTTCTACAACGAGATGGACATCTCCCTGGACAGCTTCCCACAGACCGGCGGCACCACCACCTGCGAGAGCCTGTGGATGGGGGTCCCGGTCATCACCCTGGTGGGCGAGACCCTGTTCGAGCGGCTCAGCTATTCCAGCCTGATGAACGGCGGCCTGCCTGAGCTCTGCGCCCGCGACACCGAGGGCTTCATCGCCGCAGCAGTGAAGCTGGGCAAGGACCCCGACCGCATCAACGAACTGCGGGCGGGCCTGCGCGAACGGATGCGCGCCAGCCCCATCGGCCAGACGACCCAGTTCGCTCACGACTTCTTCGGCCTGATCGAGAAAGCTGTGAAGGGTTAGGCCGGGGCGCCCAGCAGGCCGCGCCGCTCCACCTCGCGGTAGTAGTCGACATAGGCGTCCCAGAAACCGGCCTCGTCCCAGGCCCGATCCAGGGTCGGCTCGTCATTGGCGACAATGCGCGGTTCGGGGAAGGCCGTCTGCTCCAGGCAATCCACCGGGCAATCCCGTCCCAGCCGCGCGGAGGCCTCGCGGGCGACGCGCAGAGCAAACTCCCCCTGGGTGCTGACATAGCCGGCAGGACGGCAGACGCGGTCGAGTTTCGGATTGGCCCGCATCTCGTCCACCAGGCCCGCATAAGCCCGCGCCAGCAGCACGACGGGGATGTTGTCGCGCACATAGGCGGGTGTGCGGACGATCCCGGCCTTCCCGGCGAACCAGGCCTGGAACAGCGACCAGACCAGCCGTCCCTCCTCCAGCGGCCCGAACGGCCCATTGATCATGAAGCGTCCGAAGGCCAGCCCCCTCCAGAGAGCCAGGTGGCGGAAGCCGTCATTGGTGAGCCGCTTGGACAGGCCATAGGGTGAGACGGCCAGGCCATCGGCCGCGTCCTCGAAGCCGGTGCCAGTGGCGATCACACCCGTCACCCCCGCCGCCGCCGCCGCCTCGAACACCAGGCCGGCCCCGGTCAGATTGCGGGTGACACCCGCGGCCACGTCATAGTCGGCGTTGCGGTAGCCCGGGATATCGGCGGCGTGGTGGGCCAGGATGTCCAGGGGGCCGGCGGTTTTCAGCAGATCCAGGAACGCAGGCGACCCGAAGGGGGTCTCGAAGACGACCTCGGCCACGCCCTTCAGCCGCTCCACCCGGTCGCGGCGCAGCCCCTCATAGTCGGCCTCGGCCCGCTTCAGCGGCGCGACCACCTGGTGGCCGGCTTCGGCGAGGCCCTGGGCGATCCAGACCCCGGTGAAGGACGTCGCGCCGGTGAGCAGGACGCGGGCCATCTCAGGCGCCGTGGTCCGGGTAGGTCGCGTCACGCTCCGAAATCACCACAGGCGGCGCTGGCCAGACGATCCCGAAGGCCGGGTCGTTCCAGCGCACGCCTCGCCCGTGGCCGGGCTCGAACATGCGGTCGATCTGGTAGAGGACGTCGGTGTCCGGCTCCAGGGTGATGAAGCCATGGGCCATGCCCGCCCCGATCAGCAGGGCGCGGCCGTTGTCGGCCGAGAGCTCCGCGCCGACCCATCGCAGATAGGTCGCGCTGTCGGGCCGTAGATCCACCGCCACATCGAAGACCGCGCCGCGCGTCACCCGCACCAGCTTCACCTCGGCGCGCGGCGGCGCCTCATAATGCATGCCTCGCAGGGTGTGGGCGGCGATGTTGCGTGACAGGCTGGTCTGGGCCGGAACGAAGGGATGGCCCGCCGCGGCGAACGCGTCGGGGCAGTGCAACCGCGCGAATGAGCCCCGCTCGTCCGTCGACGGATCGAGCTCCACGACCGTCACGCCGTCGATGGCCGTGGCTGCGAACCGCATCAGCTGATGACCTTCGTCTCCGGCGAGGCGGTGACGAAACGACCGCCCCAGTCGGAGATGTGAGCCAGCTGGCCCATGATCTCGTCCTTCAGGTTCCAGGGCAGGATCAGCAGGTAGTCCGGCCTGATCTCGTCGACCTTACTCGGGGCGTGGATCGGGATGTGGCTGCCCGGCATGTAATGGTCCTGCTTGTGCGGGTTGGCGTCGAACACCGCCACGATGTCCCCCGTCCCTACGCCGGCATAGTTCAGGAAGGTGTTGCCCTTGGCCGCGGCGCCATAGGCCGCCACAGACTTGCCCTCCGCCTTGGCCTTGGCGAGGAAGGCGAGGAAGTCGGCGCGCACCGCCTCCACCCGGGCGGTGAAACCCTGGTAGCCCGTCAATGTGTCGAGGTTGGCGGCGTGCTCGCGAGCCCGCAGGTCCTTGAGCGCCTGGGTCTCCTGATGGCTCGACGCCTCATGGGCGCAGAACAGCCGCAGCGAGCCCCCATGGGTCGGCAGGAGCTCGACGTCGAAGGGCCGCAAACCGTTGGCCCGCAGCACCCGCTCCACCGCCAGCAGCGACAGGTAGGAGTAGTGTTCGTGATAGATGGTGTCGAACTGCACCAGCTCGATCAGGTTCAGCAGGTGAGGGAATTCGAAGGTCAGCACCCCCTGCGGCTTCAGCACATGCTGGAAACCGGCCACGAAGTCCCCGATGTCAGGCACGTGAGCCAGGACGTTGTTGCCGGCCATCAGGTCGCCGGCGATCCCGCGCGCCTGCAGGTCGCGCCCCGTGGCGTCGTTGAAAAACGAGACCTCGGTGGGGACGCCCCGCTCCTGGACCGCCACCTCGGCCGTATTGGCCGTGGGTTCGATCCCCAGCACGGGCACACCCATGGCCTTGAAATGCTGCAACAGGTAGCCGTCGTTGGAGGCGACCTCGATCACCAGGGACTGGGAGGTGAGGCCCAGTCGCTTGGCCATCGCGTCAGCGTAACGCTTGGCATGGGCGACCCAACTCGCGGAATAGGCGGAGAAATAGGCGTACCCGTCATCGAAGATGGCGTCGGCCGCCACGGGATCGTCGGCCTGCACCAGGAAGCAGTTTCCACAGACCCGGGTGTGCAGCGGATAGGATTTCTCCGCTCCCGCCTTGAGCTGCGCCGGAGTCAGATAGCTGTTGGCGAGCGGCTGCAGGCCCAGGTCCACAAAGTCCTGGGTGAGCGGCGCGCGGCAGAAGCGGCAGGTCGGAGCAGTCATCAGAGACCTTCGTAACGCGAGATCTGGTCTCGGCACAGGGTGAGGGCATCGCCGCCGTCGGCCTGCAGGCGATACCAGTCCATGGTCCACTCCACGGCGACCGGGGCGTCGAGCTGGCTCTCGAAGCCCAGCACCTGGCGGGCCAGGCTGGCGTCGATGCCGAGAGACTTGGCCTCCAGGGAATGGGGATCGGGTTCGTGGCGCCAGGGCTTGGCGCCCAGGGCCTTCACCGCGGTCGTGGCGAGTTCGCCCACCGTCACCTCCGGTCCGCCCGGCCGGGGGCCGAAGTTGAGCGCGCGGGGCGCGGCGGGATCGGTGGCCAGGCGCTCGAGGTAGGTCAGGTATCCCGCTACGCAGTCCAGCACATGCTGCCAGGGCCGGGTGGCCTCGGGGTGGCGCAGCACCGTGACGCCCTGGGCCTGGCCGGCCCGGACGATGTCGGCGACGATGCGGTCACGGGAGTAGTCTCCGCCGCCGATGACATTGCCCCCTCGCGCCGTCGCCACCGGCACGCCGGCCTTGTCGAAGAAGCTGCGGGCGAAGCTCTGGGTGACGATCTCGGCCGCCGCCTTCGAGGCCGAATAGGGGTCCTTGCCACCAAGCGCGTCGGTCTCGGTGAAGGCCCGGCCCGTCTCGGCGTTGGCGTAGACCTTGTCAGAGGTGATCACCAGGACCGCGTTCAGAGCCGGCTGCCGGCGCAGGGTCTGCAGCAGATGGGCGGTGCCCAGGATGTTGGAGGAGAAGGTGGCGATGGGATCCTCGATGGAGGCGCGCACGATCGGCTGGGCCGCCATGTGCAGCACCAGGTCGAACTCGGCGTCCTTCAACGCCGCCTCAACCGCCACCGGATCGCGCAGGTCGGCGATGCGGGAGTCGATGAGATCGCCGACGCCGGCCTGGTCGAACAGGGCCGGGGTCTGGTCCGGCGCTAGGGACAGGCCGGTGACCCTGGCCCCCATCCTGGCCAGCCAGATCGCCGCCCAGGAGCCCTTGAACCCGGTATGACCGGTCAGCAGGACGCGCTTGCCCGACCAGAAGGCGGGATCGGGTCGGCTCATTTCCAGACGTGCCAGGGCGCCTTGCCCGAAGCCCAGAGCGACTCGAGCTGGTTCTTGTCGCGCAGGGTGTCCATGGCCGCCCAGAAGCCCTCGTGGCGCCAGGCCATCAGCTCGCCGTCGGCGGCCAGGCCCTCCAGGGGCGCGGTTTCGAACGGGATCTCGTCCCCGGCGATCCGGCTGACCACATCGGGTTGCAGCACGAAGAAGCCGCCGTTGATCAGGCCGTTGTCGCCGGGCGGCTTCTCGATGAAGCGCTCCACCGCGCCGTTGACGATGTCGAGCGCGCCGTAGCGCCCGGGCGGCGAGACCGCTGTCACCGTCGACTGCTTGCCGTGCGATCTGTGGAAGGCGGCCAGGGCCGTGAGGTCCACGTCGGCCACGCCGTCGCCATAGGTGAAGAAGAAGGGCTCGCCCGGCTCCAGGTACTTGGCCACCCGCTTCAGACGGCCGCCGGTCATGGTGTCGGGCCCGGTCTCCACCAGGGTGACCTTCCACGGTTCGTGGTTGGTGGCGTGGTACTCCATCGACCCGCTGGCCAGGTCGACGGTGAAGTCGGCGTTGTGGAGCACGTAGTTGGAGAAGTACTCCTTGATCACGTAGCCCTTGTAGCCAAGGCAGATGATGAACTCGTTGAACCCGTGGTGGGAGAACAGCTTCATGATGTGCCAGAGGATCGGCCGCCCGCCGACCTCGATCATCGGCTTGGGCTTGAGGTGACTTTCCTCGGAGATGCGCGTGCCGAGCCCCCCGGCCAGGATGACCACCTTCATCGGGCGCTCGAGGGGGTATGGCCGCCGGAGGCGGTGCGGGCGAAGATAGCGGTCAAGGCGTTGAAACCCGTTCTGGAATGGCGCAGGCGCGGCCTTTCGGGGCCCCGACCGGCGCGGTCTCCTCCTAATATCGCGTGTCGTCGCGCGCATGAAGTCGTATCCACGCCAAGCGTAGGTTGGAGCCTGCGCCCCTCGCCCGACGGGTGAGCGCAAGAGGAACCATGCCGCGCGTCGACTTCATCATTCCGGGCTTCCAGAAAGCCGGCACCACGGCCCTGTTCGATCACCTGGGTGATGTGCCGGGCATTTCGCTGTCGGCCACCAAGGAAGTGCACTTCTTCGACGACGAGAGCGTGGACTGGTCATCCCCGGACTACCGCGCCTACGAGGCCCAGTTCCCGGTGCAGGAGGGCGCGGTCGTCGGTGAGGCCACGCCGATCTACCTCTACTGGCCCAACGCCCTTGAGCGCATCGCGACCTACAACCCGGCCATCCGCCTCATTATCCTGCTGCGGGACCCCGTCGAGCGGGCCTGGTCGCAATGGCGGATGGAGATCAAGCGCGGGGCCGAGCGCGAGCCGTTCGCCTGGTGCATTCGCCAGGGACGGCAGCGGCTGTTCGCCAGCGAACCCTGGGGACACCACCGGGAGTTCTCCTACGTGGAGCGGGGCTTCTACGGCGAACAGCTCGATCGGCTGTTCGGGGTCTTCCCGCGCGAGCAGGTGCTGTTCCTCAAGGCCGAGGATCTGCGCAGCGACCCCAACACCGTCCTGGCCCAGGTCTGCGCCTTCGTCGGCGCGCCACCACCGCCGCGCACCGAGCCGAGGTCGGTGCATGTGGGCCAGGAGATGGGAGGGCTGGACCCTGCCGACGCCGCGCATCTGCGGGCGATCTATGCCCGCGACCTTGCCCGCCTGAAGGATCTGACCGGAATCAGCTTTTAGGCCGTCATAGTTCAGACCCGGGACTGGATGAGGATCGTGGCCCATGGGAGTTTCGCCGATGACCTTCGCCCGCTGCGCCACATTGTCGGCCCTGGCTCTTCTGGCCGGTTGCGGTGGCGGAACGCCCGCGGCGACCGAGCCCAAGGCCCAACCCGCGTCGGCCACGGCGCCGCCCCCGGTGACGCCACCACCGGCCGACGCTCCGAGACTGGCCCTGCCCATCGCCTGCGAGATCGGCGTCACCTGCGAGCTGCAGAACTATCTCGACCGAGACCCCGGGCTGGCGGAACAGGACTATCGCTGCGGCCGGCGCACCTATGAGGCCCATGGGGGGATCGATTTCCGCCTCCTCGACATGGCGGCGCAACGGGCGGGGGTCGCGGTCCTGGCCGCCGCGCCGGGGAAGGTCAGCCGCTTGCGCGACGGGGTGGAGGACATTTCGGTCCGCACACCGGGCGTCGATGTCTCCAATCGCCAGTGCGGCAATGGCGTCGTGGTCGATCACGGAAGCGGCTGGGAGACTCAGTACTGCCATCTGGCCCGGGGCAGCATCGTCGTGAAGGCCGGGGACACCATCGTCACCGGCCAGCCGCTGGCGAAGGTGGGCCTGTCGGGCAACACCGAGTATCCGCATCTTCACCTCACGGTCCGCCACAATGGGGTGACCATCGATCCCTTCGCCCCCACCCCGGGCGCAGCCTGCGATCCCGGGACCGGGCCGGCTTCAAGTCTCTGGGATGGGCCCACGGGCCAGATGCTGGCCTATCAGGACGGCGCGGTGCTCAATGCCGGGTTCGCGGCCGGGCCGGTCGCGCCCGAGGCGGTGGAGGCCGGCGGCATCCCCCAGCCCACGGCCGCGAGCGCGATGATGATCGCCTATGTCCGGGCGATCGGACTCAAGGGCGGGGACGTCCAGGAGATCACCCTCACAGCGCCGGGCGGCGAGGTCCTGGCGCAGTCGCGCCTGGCGCCCCTGGACAGGGACAAGGCCCAGTATCTGCTTTATGCGGGCAAAACGCGTCCAGGGTCAGGCTGGCCCCAGGGGGTCTATACGGCGCGCTATATTGTGATCCGCTCGGGCGCGACGGCCCTTCAGCGCGAGTACCGGCTGACCTTCTAGGGCTCTGTCCTCCGCACGATTCAGCGCGAAAAACTGAAGCTCTCGAACTGTTGATTTCGCGCGGCGCGGGATTTTCTTTCGTCGCGCGTTGAATTGGATTACAGTTTTCTGTCAGCCTAGCTCTCCAAGGCTGTGTCGCTTTGGCCGGGCGGTCAGCTCCAGGGTTTGCCGCCCGGCCTCTCGCCTTCCCCTCTGAATTCATGATCTTTCGCCGTCTTCGTGGGCGGCGTCATAGACGTGTCAGCTCTAGCCGCCGGGCGTCACTTCGGGAGGCGACACCAGTTCAATCACCGCGAACTTCACCAGCCAAAGCAGGCCACGCTCGACAATGCCCTGCCGGTGGACCGCAAAGAGCGGCGTCAGGTCTCCGACCTTGGCTTGCTCGTGCTCAACCAGGTGGCCGAGGATGAGATCGACTTCCGACGAGCCGGGCAAGGCCCAGCCGCCCAGGGAGCTCAGCTCCGCGGTCAGCCGGGTGCGGGCCGCGGCCTGCGTCATGCCTGGCGCCAATCGCACCAGGGTCTCGGACGTCAGTAGGCCGGTCGGATAGGTGGCGAAGAGCTGGAAGGGGTCGAGCCTGCGGGGATTGTCCACGATCACCGCGAGGTCTGACGCCTCGGGGGCCGCAGCGGCGCGGCGGGCGGCCAGTTCGCTCCACAGCGCCTGATAGCGGGGGATGATCGCCGCCCAATCGAAATGCTCCTGGGCGCGCCGGGCCGCGGCCTGGCCCATCCGCCGCCGAAGATCCGGGTTGGTGACCAGGGCGGCGATCGCCGTCACCGCGGCGGCATGGTCGACCCCCGTCGTCTGGGCCGCGGCCGCGAGATACCCCTCATAGGGAACCCAGTCGTTGGCGAAACGATAGGCCAGGTCCCGGCCGAGCCCCGGGCGGGGCGCTGTGGTGGCGATGCGGAAGCCGTCGATCCCGTGCCGCACCGTGTCACGGTAACCGTCCCAGTCGGTCACCACCGACGGCAGACCGGCGGCCATCGCCTCGATCGGGGTCAGACCAAAGGTCTCCTGGACGTTCTCGGAGAACGAAATGAAGAAGTCGGCGGCCGACCAGATCGAGAAACGGGTTTCCGGCGGCCGGCCGTCGACGGGCCGGTAGTGGATGCTGGGACAGAAGGCCTGGACCTGGCGGTGGAAGGCGGCCGTCTTGTCGTCGGTGGAGGCCCAGCCAGCCACGATCCAGTAGATGGGCCGCCCAGTCGAGCCGGCGGCGGCCTCCAGCGCCAGGGCCATGGTGGCGGGGTTCATCTTTCCTGCCGCGTGGAAACGCCCAAGATAGAGGGCGACAACAGCATCCTGCGGAATGTCGAGGCGCTCGCGCCAGGCCGACCTCTGCTCCGCAGACGGCGTGAAGTCAGAAGCGTTCACGCCCAGCGGGATGGTGGTGATCTCGGGAGTGGGGAAGCGGCTTGCGCCGAGCTGGGCGCGCAGGTGCTCGCGCGTCTGTTCCAGCAGGACGTGGACGCTGGAGCGAACGGCGTCAGAGGTACAGATCAGGGCGTCCCAGGCTTCGACCGGCGCGGTCATCATGTCGGCCAGGAGGTCCGTCGCGCGGTGGGTCGCGGTCGTATGGGTGATGCCGCACAGGCTGTAGCGGTTACGGCCCAGCGGCCGCCGAATCCAGGCCTCAGGCGCCAGGGTCGGCTGCGGCAGATACAGGCAGCCGGGATCGGCCAAGTGGTGGCGGGACGTGCGGGCCAGCCACCTGATGGCGCGCGCATGGGGCTCGATGCGATCGAGAAGCGGCTTGAAATGCAGGGGCGGCTGGGTGCTGGCGTTGAACAGATGGACCTGGTCGGCCTGGGCGTGGCGCAGGTAGCCGCGGAGGAAGCTCTCGCCCGCGGAGTGGCGCCCCATCAACTGGGCGCCGGTCGTATCGTAGCCATCGGGATGGAAGTAGATCGCCGCGTTGCTCATTGGGCTAGGCCGTAGCGGATAACGCGTTGCGATTCAAATAGCGCAAAAGAAAGGGGCCGCCCCGAAGGACGGCCCCAGACTTAGAGGTAGGTCGAGATCGTCTTAGGCGACGAAGTCGGTGTGGTCGATCGTGCCGTTGATCGTACCGGTCAGCTTGATCGCGTTGGAGACGGCATTGGTGCCGGCGCTGTCGGCGAAGATGTAGGTCCCCGCTTCCGTGCCCGTCACCGAGATCACCACGATGTCGCGCGAACCGCCACTGATCAGCGAGGTCGCGTCTGCCAGCGCTTGCGCGTAGCTCGTCGCGACCGTGCCGACCAGGAAGTTCCCAGCCGTGCCGACGACACCCAGAGCGAAGGTGTCGCTGGCGCCGAAGTCCAGGCCGGTCGCACCACCGGTGATCAGGTCCGGAGTGGAGGAGACCGAGTCGCCTGCCGCGAAGACGAAGCGATCGGCGCCGCCGGAGTCGGCCACGATGGTGTCCGTACCCGCGCCGCCGGTGAGCGTTTCGGCACCGGAACCACCCGTGATGGAGTCGTTGCCCGCGCCGCCCGAAAGGCTGCCCGTGCCCGCGCCACCGCTGGTGATGGTGTCGTTGCCATCATCGCCCGTGACCGTTTGAGCGCCCGCACCGACCGTGATGCGGTCGCCATCAGCGCCGCCGGAGATGTTGTTGGCGCCGTCACCACCGTCGATGGTGTCAGCACCCGCATCGCCGAGGACGGTGTCAGCACCGCCCAGCAGGGTGATCTGGTCCGCACCCGCGCCGCCTTCGACGCGGTTGACGCCAGCGACGCCGCCGGAGACGGAGTCGGCGTCGTCACCACCGAGGATGGTGTTGGAGCCCGTGCCGCCCACGAAGGTGTCGGCGCCGGTGCCGCCGTCCATGTGGGTGGTGCCGTTGCCCGAGGTCAGGCTGTCGGCGCCATCGTTGCCGAACATGGTGTCACGGCCCGCACCGCCGGTGATGGCGTCGTTACCCGCATCGCCAGTGGCGTAGTTGGTGCCAGCGCCGAGGGTCAGCAGATCGTTGCCGGCGCCCGAGGTCACGCTGTCGTTATCCGCGCCGCCGGTGTACTTGTCGTTGCCGCTGCCGAGGTCAGCGAGGTCGTTGCCGCCGCCGACATTGCTGACGTCGTCGTCGCCGTCGCCGCCCCAGACGGTGTCAGCGCCAGCACCGCTCACCAGGGAGTCGGAACCCAGATCGCCGAAGATCAGGTCCGCGCCGGCGGCGCTGTCGAGGGTGTCGCCACCTTGACCGCCGAGGATGGTGTCGGTGTCCGCGCCGCCGAGGACCGAGTCATCGCCGAGGTTGCCGTGGGCGTAGTTGGAGCCCCCGCCAGTGGAGATGACGTCGTTGCCTTGGCCGCCGAGCAGGCTGTCGTTGTTCGCGCCGCCGACGATATTGTCGTTGCCCGCGTTGCCCTGGACGGTGTTCACGCCATCACCGGAGGTGAGCCGGTCATCGCCGTCACCACCGAAGATCACGTCGTTGCCGGCGCCAGCGGTGATGGTGTCGTTGCCGGCTTCGCCACTCAGGGAGTTCGCGCCGTCGCCGCCGCTGATGAGGTCAGCGCCGTCGACGCCCATCAGGGAGTCGGCGCCCGTGCCGCCGGTCAGGGTGTCGTTGCCCAGGTCGCCGAAGACCAAGTTGGCCCCGTCGCCCGCGCTCAGGACGTCATCACCTTGGCCGCCCAGCAGGGTGTCGGCGCCGGTGCTGGCGGAGTCGATGCTGTCGTTGCCCAGGTTGCCATGGACGTAGTTGGCGGCGGTGGCGCCGGCGGTGATGGTGTCATTGCCCTGGCCGCCGAGCAGCGTGTCGGCGCCCGTGCCGGCAAGGATGCTGTCGTTGCCCTGGTTGCCCTGGGCGTAGTTGGCGCCGTCGCCGCCGCTCATGGTGTCGTCACCAAGACCGCCGAAGAGCGCATCGCCGAGCGTGGAGTTGATCGCGGAGCCGTCAACCGAGTTCGTGCCGCCGATGAGCAGCTTGGACCCGTTCCCCAGAACCGCCAGACCGTTGTCGGCGGCGTTGCTGGCCAGACCAACGGTCTTGCCATTGTAGGTCACATCGACGCGAGCCGGGCTAGCGCCGACCGCGGCAACATAAGCGACCGAAATCTTGGAGGCGGTAGAAGCGCCGTCAAAGACCAGCGTGTCAGTGGCGGCGAAGATCAGCGCCTGAGCCGCCGTGATCGTATCGAAATAGTACGTAGCCATGAGTCTCTCCAGTCATGTGTCACACGGACCGCCTGAAAACGCCTGGCCACCTTTGCCGAATGGCGCGGTCCCAGGAAGTCCTTACCGTTCGCCATAACAAGGTCGTGGCGAAGGTTAAACGAGCCCGAGGAAGACGTATCGGAACCGTCGAGAATGCGCAACAGTAAAAACGGCGGGAAACCAGACCCTTCGACAGCGCTTGGGGAGGACGGTTCGCCCTCTCATCAATCTTCCTTCAGGGAGTCCCTGATCGTGTCGGTCAGCGGGCTGACAACGTAGGAAAGGATCGTCCGCGTTCCGGTGACGATGGACACCGACGCCGGCATCCCGGGGCTGAGCTTGGCGCCCTTGGGCAGGTTGGCGAGTTCCTTCGGCGGGATGCGGATGTCGGCCCGGAAGTAACCCTCGCCGGTCTTGGCGTCGCTCAACTGGTCGGCGGAGACCGCGATCACGTCCCCCATCACGGGGCTGACCTTCTGGAAGTTGAACGCGGTCAGGCGAACCTGGGCCCGCATGCCGACGCGAACGTTGTCGATATCAGCGGGTTTGATCCTGGCCGTGATGATCAGCGGCGCATTGGCCGGCACGATGTTCATGAGAACTTGTCCCGGCGTGATCACCCCGCCCACGGTCGACGGGCTCAGATCCAGGACGTAGCCGTCGGCGGGAGACCGCACGATCGAATTGGTGAGGAGCTGGGTCGCAGCTGTGAGTCGCGGCGAAACATCCGACAGGCTGGACTGCATCTGGCGCAGGCCTTCGGCGGCCTCGCTGACCCGCTGGTCGCGAAGGGAGTTGAGCTGCAGCCGCGTCTCGCCCTTCTGTTGGCGAAGGCGGGTGATCTCGGCGTTCAGGGCGCCCCGGCGCCCGGCCAGATCGGCCAGGGTCCGCTCATAGCGCAGGATCAGGGTCTTGGGCGCGAAGCCCTTCTCATAGAGAGTCTGGTAGCCGGCCAGTTCTTCCTTGGTCAGGCCGACGCTTTGCTCCAGGGCGTCAAGCTGAGCCTGCACGCCGGAAATCTGCGATTCGATCTGGCTCTGACGCTGGTTCAGCACGTCGGCCTGGCTGTCGAAGAACTGCAGGCGCGTGGAAAAGAGCAGCTGCTGATCCTGGATCAGGCCCGCCACACGGGGATCGGACAACCGGCCGGTAAGGCTGGCGGGGAAGGCCATGGCGCGTCGGCCCGCGGCTTCGGCTTCGAGGCGGGCGCTCTGGGCCATCAGGGCGTCAGACTGGTTCTGGAAGACATCGACCGACGCGCGGGCCTGGACGTCATCGAGCAACAGCAGGGGCTGACCCAGAGCCACCCGTTGACCCTCGCGCACCGGGATCGCCTTCACCGTGCCGCCCGTCTGGTGCTGGATGACCTTGCGGTTGGCTTCCACGCGCACCAGGCCGGGCGCCAGGATGGCGCTTCGGATCGGCGTCACAGCCGCCCAAAGCATGATGGCGACGACGAAGATCGCGACGACCACGCCACCGATGATCATCGGCTGCTGCAGCTTGCGCTTCTGGTCCGCATCCAGGGCCAGGTCGGGTCCACTGAAGGCGGGGGTCACATAGGGTTTGATCGGGGTCACGTCGCGGCTCATCAGGCGGCCCCTACCGCTTGGACGGCGGCCGGCTGGGTGAAGCGGGCCATCACCTGGTCGCGCGGCCCAAACAGCTCCATCCGGCCGTCACGCAGCACCAGGATCTTGTCGGCCGACCGGAACAGGTTCGGCTTGTGAGAGACCACGGCGATGGTCGCTCCAGCGGCCTTCAGCGTATCGAGGGCCTTCAGCAGGGCGTCCTCACCCTCGGCGTCCAGGCTTGCGTTGGGTTCGTCCAGGACGATGAACGGCGGCTGGTTCAGCACGGCCCGGGCCAGGCCGATGCGCTGGCGCTGGCCGGCCGACAGGACGTGCGCGTTCTGCCCCAGATCAGTGTCGTAGCCGTTCGGCAGGCGAAGGATGAGTTCGTGAACCCCGGCGATCTGAGCCGCGGCGATCACCTCGGCGTCGGTAATGTCGGGCAGGAAGCGGGCGATGTTGTCGCGGATCGTCCCGGCGAACAGCTCGGTGTCCTGCGGCAGGTAGCCGACGTTGCGGCCGAAGTCCTTGCGGTCCCAGGTGAAGACGTCGGCGCCGTCGAGACGGATATTGCCGTTGTTGGGCTGCCAGATTCCCATCATCAGGCGGGCCAGGCTCGACTTGCCCGCGCCCGAGGGCCCGATGATGCCCAGCATTTCACCGGGTTCAATCTTGAAGTGGATGGCCTGCAGGACGAACTTCTGAGCCCCGGGCGGCGCGAAATTGACCCCTTCGACCGACAGGCGGCCCGTGGCGCGGGGCAGACCGGTGACCGCCTTGGCCTGCTTGTAGTCGTCGAAGACCAGCATCAGGCGATCAAAGGCGCGCGTGCCCTGCAGCATGCCGTCCCAAGAACCCACGAGGCGGTCAATCGGCTGAAGCGCGCGGGCGGCCAGGATCATGTTGGCGAACAGCAGGCCGGCGTGGATCGTTCCCTTGACCACCAGATAGGCTCCGACGCCGATGATCAGGACCTGGACGGCCTGACGCCAGAACTTGCTGACGTTTGAATAGCCGCTGGCGACGTTGCTGGCGTCGGCGCTGCGGCCCATGGTGGTCTGCCTGAAGACGGCCCAGCGGCCCCCCAGGGTCTCCACCATGCCCATGGCGCGGACCACTTCGCCGTTGCGGAGGGCGGCGTCGGTGAAGGCGTAGCTGCGCAGGGCCGCGTCGTTGGCTTCCTCAAGCGCCGGCCGCGTGGCTCGATCCTGCATGAGGGTGATGGCCACCAGGAACACCGCGCCCAGCAGCGTTATGACCCCGACCAGGGGATCGATGACCCAGAGTACGATCAGGAAGACGGGCATCCATGGCAGATCGAAGACCACGCCGAAGGTGGGCCCTGTCAGCATCTGGCGGAAGCTGTCGAGGTCCCGCAGGGCCTGGGAACGGAGGGCCGGATTGCCGCGCGTGACGCCGTCGAACAGGGCCGAGAACACGTGGCCGGAGACCCGCTGGTCCATGACCACGCCGTAGTTGATCAGCACCTTGGCGCGATAATGGTCAATGACGCCGGAGATCGCGAAGGTGAACAGCACCCCAAAGGTGATCACCAGCAAGGTGGGAATGCTGCCGCTGCTCATCACCCGTCCGTAGATCTGGAAGGTGTAGAGCGGCAGGGCCATGTAGAGCAGGTTCGAGACCAGGCTGAACGCCGCGGCGGCGGCCAGGGAGGGGTAGCCCTCGCGGATCGCCCGCGTCAGCGGATTATCCGGTTGGTCCGCCGACAACACTTTGAAAATCTTCATGGGCGCCAGGCCGTCTCGTTACTTGCGGGCGAAGGGTCGCTGCGCCAGATGAAGTCGCAGACGCCGACGGCTACGACAGACGGCGGCATGAGCGCGGGAGAGATGATCGGCGCCCTCCGGTATGTCAATGCCGCACGCCCGTGTAGGGCCGGCGCCAGCCGCGGTTGGGCCGTTCCGCGATGCCTGCGGGACGACCTGTGGTAAGGAACAGTGGATGTCGGTTTGATGGGAGACGTGCCTGAGTGGCCAGGGTGGCGATAATCGGTAGCTGCATAACGCGGGATTTGTGGCCGATCCTTGGCCAAGCGCCAGCCGACCTGCTCTACATCTCGCGCACCAGCCTCCCAAGCCTGTTCGCGCGACCGCTCGGCGGCGTCGAGGCCCCGCAGGATCCGCCGCCGGGCCTGGCGCGTCACCAGAACAACGCGGTTCGCGCAGACCTCAAGAAGTCGGCCCTGGCCACGCTGCTCGCTCACCGTCCCACCCATCTGATCTTTGACTTCATCGACGAACGTTTCGACCTCATGGCGGTGCGCGAGACCCTCGTCACGCACAGCTGGGAACTGGAAGCCAGCGGCTACATGGCTCAACCGGCCTTTTCCCCTGCACGGATCGTGCCGCGAGCCTCGGCGGAGTGCGACCAGCTCTGGCGCGACGCAGCCTGGGAAATGACCGCCTTCCTGAAGACAACGCCTCTGAGGGACACCGAGATCATTCTGCATGAATCACAGTGGGCCAGGAGCTACCTGGACCGCACCGGCCAGCGTCAGACCTTCGACCAGGAGGTGATGATCTTCGATGGCAATATCGGGAGCCTCGACGCCCACAACGCCTTGCTGAGCAGCTATCAGCAGCGTTTCGCCGCCCTCACCGGCGCGGCCCGGGTGAGCGCCGATCCCAGCCTGGTGGTCGGCGATGTCAGCCACCGCTGGGGGCTGAGCCCCTTCCACTACGTCGCCGACTACTACCGCGACATCTGGCGACAGCTGAAGACCCTGGGCCTCTAGGCGCGCTCAAGTGTCGGAGAGGGACGCCCAGTTCTCCAGGGGAGTCAGGCGCGGATCGGCGGCCTCGCTGACCAGGGGCTGCGCCACCGTCCAGGCGCCGCCCTGCAGGTAGTCGGTGAGCGGATCGACATCGGCGCGCAGCTCGCTTCCGCGGAGCGTGATGTAGCGGGCGGCGTCGAACCAGGGGCTCGGATTGCGCCCCTCGTGACCGCCGGCCTGGACGTAGTGGCTCAAGGCCTCGAACCCTCCGGCCGCGACATCCGGATATTGCTCGCGGTACCAGGCAGGATCGAACAGCCGGTGGGGTTTCAGGCCCCGCGCCGAGCCCACCGTCACATAGTGGACAAGGCCCGGGATCCGCGCCTCGTCGCCTGTCATCCGCCCGCGATATCGCTCGCCCTGGAACAGCGGGTGGGGGCTGAGGTCACGCCGCCAGCCCTCACGCAGATAGTGCGCCAGTGGATTTTCCCCCGTCTGGGCCAGTTCGGGGGCCTGGGCGACATAGTGGTCGATGTTGAACAGGGGATGCGGGTCGCGCCCTCGGGCCGCGCCGACGTGGACGAAGTGCTCCAGCGGCGTCAGGCCGGTGGCGGCCAGGTCCTGGGCGTTGCGGGCGGCGTAGAAGTCCCGGTCAAAGAGCGGATGCGGGGAGCGGCCCTCCGCCCAGCCCCTTGAGATATAGTGGACCAGCGGCGCCAGCCGGCCGGCCGCGACATCCGGATAGGTGGAAAGGTACCAGGCCTGGTCCAGCAAGGCCGCGGGCTGGACAGTGGGATCTGCCCCGCGCCGCGCATAGGCGGCCATGGCGCCGAAACCGCCCCCTGCGCGGTCCCAGAGCCCCGAGCGGGCGATCACCGCGACTCCACCCACCCAGGGCAGCCGAACCAGGGCGCGGTCGAGGCGACGCTTGATGCGGTTGCGGCGGCGATCTCGCACCAAGGGCTCGGCCGCCGCGCGATAGGCCTTCGCCGCCGCGGCGCGGCCGTCGGCCTCGGCGCGGG